>SKOK01000173.1 GCA_007120085.1 Bacteroidales bacterium
AACGGGTCACCTGGGTGTCTTCGCTGGCTGTACTTGGCCTCCTCTCAGGTATGATCATACATAAATATGAAGAAGCGATGTCGGCACTGATCATCCTGGCGCTCTACATGCCTATGGTGGCCGACTCAGGCGGGAACGTCGGCTCGCAGGCAGCTACCGTGGTCATTCGCGCCATTGCCCTTGGCGAGATCACCATAAAGAACTGGTTTACCATTCTTTTTAAAGAAGCCAGGATCGCCATCATGCTTTCCGTCGTACTTGGTCTGATTGCTTTCGGAAAGATACTTTTTCTTTCTTGGGAAACAGATGTACCTGACCAATTCAGCCTCTTGTTCATTGCCTTCGGCATTTCAATGGCCCTTAGCTTGCAGGTAATCACCGCTACAATGCTTGGAGCAGCCTTGCCGCTGATCGTGAAACGACTTGGTGGAGACCCTGCCGTTGCAGCAAGTCCGGCCATTACAACCATAGTTGACATTACAGGCTTGCTCATATATTTTGGCATCGCTACCATTATGTTTTTCAAATAAAACAATGCTGCAGTGATGAAAAACGCCTAAATTTGCGCAAATTTGATTTTATGGGAATAGAAAAAAAAATCGCGGCAGCTGTTGCTTCTATCATTGAAAATGAATCAGGCCAGGTGATCCCGGCTGATCGTATTGTATTGCAAAAAACCCGTAAGGATTTTGAAGGCGATCTCACGCTTGTTGTGTTTCCTTTCGTTAAGATGCTGCGCAGGTCGCCCGAGCACTGTGCTGACATGATCGGCAAGGCTCTGGCTGAGAAGATAGAAGAGGTTGCCGCCCATAATGTTGTGAAAGGCTTCCTGAACCTTAGCCTCGAAAAATATGTTTGGCTGGACTTCCTATGGAAAAATGCAAACAATGAGCGGTTTGGCCTCCAAAACCCCGCAGCAGACGATGATCTTAAACCAGTAGTTGTCGAATTCTCCTCGCCCAACACCAATAAACCATTGCATCTTGGACATATCCGCAACAACCTCCTTGGTTTTTCAGTGGCACGCATACTGGAAGCGGCAGGTAATAAAGTGGTAAGCGTAAACCTCGTTAACGACAGGGGTATTCACATCTGCAAATCGATGCTGGCCTGGATGAAATTTGGTCAGGGTGAAACACCCCAAAGTGCAGGCAAGAAGGGTGATAAGCTGGTGGGCGACTATTATGTAAAGTTTGAAAGTGCTTTGCGAAAGCAAGTTGCATCAATAATGGAAGAGAAAGGAGTGAGTGAAGATGAGGCCCGAAAAAGTGCACCGCTGATGATGGAAGCGCAAAACCTCCTGCGCCGCTGGGAAGAGCGTGATCCCGAAGTGGTGAAGGTTTGGGAAACAATGAATGCCTGGGTGTACGAAGGCTTTGATCAAACTTATGAACGAATGGGTATAAGCTTTGATAAGATATATTATGAATCTGATACCTATCTGCTGGGCCGCGATATTGTTCTTGATGGCTTAAAGAAAGAGAAACTTCTTAAGAAAGAAGATGGCTCCGTTTGGGCTGACCTGGCCGAACATAAACTCGATGAAAAACTCTTGCTTCGCGCCGATGGGACCTCTGTCTATATGACACAGGACATCGGCACTGCACGCTTGCGCTATGAGGACTTTTGCCCGGAGAGAATGATCTATGTGGTAGGAAATGAGCAAAACTATCATTTTGACGTACTGAAAAAAGTACTCATAAAGCTGGAAGAACCCTATGCCGATGCCATCCACCACCTCAGCTATGGGATGGTTGAATTGCCCGACGGCCGAATGAAATCACGCGAAGGTACCGTTGTGGATGCGGACGACCTGATGAGTGACATGTTTGAAACGGCACGCAAAACAACTGAAGAACTTGGCAAAACCGCTGACTTTAATGAATCCGAAAAGAAAGACCTTTATCATAAGATCGCCATGGGAGCACTTAAGTATTTCATGTTAAAAGTGGATCCCAAAAAGAACATGCTTTTCAACCCGGATGAATCCATCGACTTCAATGGAAATACCGGCCCGTTCATACAATATACATACGCCCGCATTGCTTCCATTTTGCGGAAGGCAGGAGAAGACCGCCTGAAGCTGTCGGAGCTTAAGCTTGATGCCTCACGCATGAACGCCAAAGAAATTGCCTTGCTGAAAAATCTATCCGGTTTCGGCGCGGTAGTAGCTGAAGCTGCAGCTGCATGCAGTCCGGCACAAATTGCCAATTACGTCTATGAGCTTTGTAAAGAGTTCAACCAGTTTTATCATGAATACTCTGTTCTGAATGAGCCTGACAGGGCTGTTAGTGATTATCGCCTGCAACTGGCAAAACTTACTTCCACGACCATTAAAAATTCAATGGCTTTGCTCGGTATTGATGTACCTGAGAAAATGTAGCTGGTTTTTGTAAAAATTTATTGATATCAATCCTGTTTCATGGCCATGGTTAAGGTGCGCTTAACATTGTACATGTATAGAGAATTCTATATCCAGAGGCAAAGAGCAACGTCTGTCTTATCATCGTGCCACTCGGGCGGAATACTTGATATTATAGGTAATATTGCTTACATTATTCTTTCAAAATTGCGTATTTTTCTCTATTGTGTGCCATGTTAATCATGCGCATCTTTGCAATTTTGTTTCTTGATAATTTTCAAAACTGATTTATGAAAATAAAATTGCTATTGGTTGACGACCACGCCCTGGTCAGAAGCGGTGTGCGTTCATTGCTTTCGCAAAGTTCTGCCATCGGTCAAATTAAGGAAGCTTCAAATGGCCAGGAGGCTGTTAAGATTGCCTCAGATTTTAAACCTGATGTGATTGTAATGGATTATGAAATGCCAAATTTTAATGGGATATACGCTACGCGTGAAATTGTAAATAGTGATCCTGATGCAAAAATCATTATGGTATCTGCATATTTGTCACGTAATCATATCATTGAAGGTGTTCAGGCTGGCATCCGGGGTTTTCTCCCCAAGGAGGCAAAAACTAGTGAGCTGGTTGAAGCTATTGAGGCATTGACTGCCGGAGAGATATGGTTCAAGGGGGTTGTTGCTGAGCTTATTGCACCCTTACTGGTTGATTGGGTAAAAAATGGTCATAGACCCAGAGTGAATAGCGGACTGACTAAACGTGAGAAAGAAATTGTGTCTTTGCTTGCAGGGGGCTTTTCGCCAAAAGCCATTGCTGACAGGCTTAGTATCAGCAAGAGAACCGTAGATGTGCACAAGTCAAACGTGTTCAAAAAGCTCAAAATCAATAGCATTACTGAGTTGTTAAGGTGTGCTGTCAGGCAAGGCCTTGTAAAGATTTAACTGGGTTTTTACCTTCTGACTACAAAATATGTCATCCATGCATTACGTTTTCCATGAAATGATGGCCAGTTGAATCTGCTTTTTTGGATTTCAGCCCCATTTTGTTATCCTTGTGATGGCATATCGTAACGGCTTGATTGTGTTTCCTCCATGAAGAACAGAACCAGAATATTTGTAATTGTTGTTTTCTTGTTTTTAGGTGCGGATGTATTACCGGCACAGACAAACGATGACTTGTCAAGCAGCAACCGTCGTGCCCGCCGTGCTTATGAGCGGGCCGAAGCAGCCTATCATTTGCGCGATCACAAGCTGGCTATTAAGGAGTTAGAGCATGCTCTTAATCGTGATGATGCATTTATTGAAGCAAGGCTGCTGCTGGCTGACATATATTTCCAGGATGGCAACCATCAGCAAAGCATTCCTCACTGGCAAGCTGCAATAGCAATTGATTCCTTGTTCTTTCCTGCTGCATATTATTACCTGGGCTCCGCATTTTTGCGTAGCGGGCTATACCGTGAAGCACAACAATCTTTTCACACGGTCATCGATATGAATATGCTCAGCAGTGGCTTGATGAAAAATAGCAAGCAATTGTTGCAGACTTGTGAATTTGCCATGGATGCGAAAGAGCATCCTGTTGATTTTTCACCAGTGAATCCCGGACCTGCCATCAACAGCCGACATGCCGAATACAGTCCTGCACTTACAGCTGATGAGCAGACTCTGATTTTTACGCGTAAGAAGCCTTTGTACGAGGAAGCCAGGGAAGGTTATAGACATTATTATGAAGATTTTTATGTAAGCCACTATGAGAGCGACGAGTGGCAGGATGCTAAAAATCTTGGTCCCCCATTAAATACGACAGGAAATGAAGGTGCCCAGACCATTACGGCTGATGGCCGGCATCTTTATTTTACGGCGTGTAACAGGGCTGATGGTCTGGGCAGCTGCGACATATATTATTCAAGGCGGGAAGGCCCCGGCTGGTCGAAACCGGTGAACCCCGGCCGGCCTTTAAACTCTCCGGCATGGGAATCCCAGCCATCAATATCAGCCGACGGTCAAAGCATATTTTTTGCCAGCAGCCGCCCCGGCAGCATTGGCACTACGGATATCTGGATGGCTACCCGCAGTGCATCAGGTAACTGGAATACTCCCGTTAACCTTGGCCCCGTGATTAACACAAAGGGCAATGAGCTGTCACCATTTATACACGCGGACAATCAAACTTTATATTTTGCATCTGATGGCCATCCCGGAATGGGGGGGCTGGATATATTTTACAGCCGTCGTGATGAACATGGTAAGTGGGGCGAGCCAAAAAATATGGGTTACCCGATCAATACCCATCGCGATGAGTTTGCACTGATCGTTGGTGCTTCAGGTAAGTGGGCGTGGTTTGCCTCCGACATTGAAGGGGGGTATGGCGAAAGTGACCTGTATATGTTTGAATTGTATCCGGCAGCGAGACCCTCGCCAGTTACCTATATGAAGGGATTTGTGTTTGACGTTGATACCAGGGAGCCGATTGGCGCTGGTTTTGAATTAAAAGATGTTCAGAGTGGCGAGCTGATTACCGCGTCAGAGGCTGATCCTGGCAACGGATCATTCCTGGTGGCCATACCCACAGGCAGGGATATCGCCCTCAATGTTTCTCATACAGGCTATCTCTTTTTTTCAGAACATTTCAGCTATGCTGACCATAAAACATCACCCGAACCCTACCTCCGAAATATTCCGCTAAAACCCATAATCGAAGGATATAGCGTTGTGTTACGAAATATCTTTTTTGAAACTGACAGCTATGCATTGCAGGAATCTTCATTCCCTGAACTGAATAATCTTTTTGATTTATTAAAGCAGAACCCTGAAATGAATGTTGAGATCAGTGGACACACTGACAGTACCGGCAGCTTTGATTACAATATGGAACTGTCAGAAAACCGCGCCCGGAGTGTGCATAACTATCTCATCAATAAGGGGATATCTGCAGATCGTTTGCAATACAGGGGATATGCTGATACCATCCCCGTCGATACCAACGAAACAGAAGAAGGTCGTGCCAGCAATCGGCGCACTGAATTTAAAATCATAAAATAGTTTTGTAAGCATGCCCCTGGTGGGTCTCCATCAACCAACCCCCGAAAATTGTGCCGGAAGACTTGTATATTCTCTGCCTGGCAGGCCTTTAAGCCCATTGTTGATAATTATTTTTCAAGAAAGTCTTGTAGCACAGACAGGAATGTGTAATTTTGAGATATGGAACAAAGGGAGCAAAAAGTGCGTGACATCGCCACAAAAAAAGACAGAAAAGTCTTTTATTCATTAGATTACAGTGATCACGGCAGGGTGCCACCCCAGGCCATAGACCTGGAAGAAGCTGTTTTGGGTGCCATGATGCTTGAACAGAATGCGCTGACCAACGTGATTGATATTCTGAAGCCGGAGGTCTTTTATAAAGAATCGCACCAGAAAATTTTCGCTGCCATTCATCAATTGTTTGCAGGCGGACAACCTGTAGACATACTGACAGTTACCGAAGCATTGAAAAAAAGAGGCGAGTTAGACCTTGTGGGTGGGGCTTACACCATTTCGATGCTGACCAATCGTGTAGCCAGCTCTGCCAATGTGGAATACCATGCCCGCATCGTGCTGCAGAAATTCTTGCAGAGAGAACTGATTCGCATCAGTTCCGATATCATCAAAGAGTCTTATGAAGACACAAAGGATGTGTTTGACATCCTTGACAAGGCGGAGCAGGGGCTCTTTGCCGTCAGTGAAACCAACCTGCGCCGCAGCTATAGCGATATGCACTCCCTGATCAGGAATGCCATAGAGCAGATAGAAGGCGCAAAAAACCAGGAAGGGCACATTAGTGGCATCCCAAGTGGCTTTACTGATCTTGACAGGATTACGGCCGGCTGGCAAAAATCTGATCTCGTCGTGTTGGCAGCCAGACCGGGTATGGGTAAAACGGCTTTCGTGTTAACAATGGCCCGAAACATGGCCGTGGTTTTTAAAAAGCCCATCGCCATCTTTTCGCTTGAGATGGCGGGTGTTCAGCTTGTAACACGACTCATTGCCAGCGAAACAGAACTCGCAGCAGACAAGCTCAAGCGCGGACAGCTCGAAGACTTTGAATGGGAGCAGCTAAATGCCAGGCTCGGTGCCATTACGGAAGCACCGCTCTATATTGATGACACGCCGGCCCTATCCATATTTGAACTCAGGGCAAAATGCCGCCGGCTGAAAGCCCAGCACAACATCGAAATGGTGATCGTTGACTACTTACAGCTTATGAGCTCCGGAAGTGATAACCACCGCGGCAACAGGGAGCAGGAGATCAGCAACATCTCCCGGTCAATGAAAAGCCTTGCCAAAGAACTGAACATACCCGTAATTGCCCTCTCACAGCTCAGCCGTGCCGTCGAAACAAGAGGTGGATCCAAAAGACCAATACTCTCCGACCTCCGTGAATCAGGCGCTATTGAACAGGACGCCGATATGGTCCTCTTTATTTACCGCCCTGAATATTACCAGATCACCGAAGATGAACAGGGGAACTCCACGGAAGGACTGGCACAGCTGATAATCGCCAAGCATAGAAATGGTGCAACTGATACCATCAATTTGCGCTTTATTCAGAATTTTGCCAAATTTACTGATTATGAATCAGCCTCCTACATGTCAGGTGGCGACCTCAGACCTTCCGGCGATTTCGATGATCAGCCCACCACCCTTACGCTGCCCTCCAAAATGAACGACATGGACGATGACGATGTGCCGTTTTAAACATCCTGGCGGTTTTTCTTGTTTATATTAAATAAAGGAATGCTTTTTGCAGTTTATTTAGTTATGACCAGTCAGATAATTTATAAAGAGATAT
Organism: Bacteroidales bacterium; assembly: GCA_007120085.1. Lineage (GTDB taxonomy): Bacteria > Bacteroidota > Bacteroidia > Bacteroidales > UBA7960 > PUPG01. The sequence goes on from SKOK01000173.1 coordinate 7,190, forward strand.
GAAGAACAATCCCTCAAAATCAGTTTTACGCCTTTTTGTCTTCACTGCCATTGTGTTATTGATGCAGCTGCCTGCATTTTCAGCGCAGATACTCATCCCTATGGATAATACCCAGCGAAATCATCTGAAAGCATATGGCATTGCCTATTATGTGCTTACCTATGATCTGGAGGTGAGCTGGCTGCTGAACTACCGAGGAGGCAGCTTTATGTTTGAACATTATGATGAGTTTGAGCAGGAATTGCTGGTTCGCGGGGTAAGTTACCAGGTGATCGCTGATGTGCAGGCCGCAGGCATTTTGAGGGAAATAGCTGATCCGGAGGTAAATATGGAAGAGATCCGTTTGCATAAAGTACCGCGAATTGCTGTTTACACGCCACCGAACAGCCTGCCCTGGGATGATGCGGTTACCCTCGCCCTGGAATATGCCGAGATCCCTTACGATGCGATTTACGATGATGAAGTGTTGTCCGGCATTTTGCCTGTGTATGATTGGTTGCATTTGCACCACGAAGATTTCACGGGGCAGTTTGGGAAATTCTGGTTCGCTTTTCGCAATACTGACTGGTATCAGGAAGATGTCAGGCTGGCTGAAGAAACAGCCCGTCGCCTGGGATTTGCGCAAGTGTCTGATTTAAAACTTGCCGTAGCCAAAACGATACGGGATTTCGTGCTTGGTGGCGGTTACATGTTTGCGATGTGCTCGGCGCCCGAAAGCATCGACATCGCCTTGGCAGCAGAAGGGGTTGACATCCTGGATGCCGTTTACAACGGCACACCCGTTGATCCCCGTGCACAGGAAAGACTTGACTTCAGCCGAACCTTTGCCTTTGAAAACTTTACCATAGTGCCTGATCCGAGAATCTATGAAAAGTCAAACATAGATGTTCCTAAAACTGGTCGCAACCAGGCAACTGACTTTTTTACACTGTTTGAGTTTTCTGCCAAGTGGGACCCCATTCCTTCGATGCTGACACAAAATCACGAAAGCGTCATTAAAGGTTTTATGGGACAAACCACCGCTTTCAGAAGGCAGGTTGTTAAACCTACGGTGACCATCA
>SKOK01000021.1 GCA_007120085.1 Bacteroidales bacterium
GGAGCGAAATGGTTAGCCAATTGCTGTTTGGCGACCTGGTCGAAGTCATCGAGATCAAGAAGGACTGGATTTATATTGAAATGGCAGAAGACAAATACCCTGGGTGGGTAGCCAAAAACCAGCTTCATTTGCTGGATGAAGCGGAGCATGCGGCTTTACTTAGCGGCAAAAGAATGATTACGGCATCATTGTTGGGCTCTATGAGCGCAAATTTCATCAATGAACACATAAAGAAACGATCTGAAACAGAAGCCTCAGAAAATCCGGCAAGAAAAACCAGCAAAAGCTTTGTAGTAAGTGCAGGCAGCACATTTTACAATAACGGCAAGGGCGCAATGGCCCTAAGCGGAATCACATTCGAATATGATGGGAAATTGCTGGAACCGGAAGATGGCAGGCAAGGGATTCCTGAATTGGCATTGCAGTTTAAGTCAATACCCTATTTGTGGGGCGGAAGATCAGCCTTTGGGCTTGACTGTTCAGGCTTTACCCAACTCATCTGTAAGATGGCTGGCATCAGTATTCCACGCGACGCCGCCCAACAGGCACAGCAAGGTGAAGCAGTGCACCTGATCAATGAAGCACAAGCCGGTGACCTGGTTTTCTTTGACAATGAAGAAGAAATCATCACACACACAGGAATCTTGCTTGATCAAAGCACCGTCATCCACGCCCACGGAAAGGTGCGCATCGACAAAATCGATCATCACGGCATTTTTAATGAAGAAAAAAAGACTTATAGCCACAACCTGCGCATAATTAAAAGGTTCTAAGCCATACCAATGTATTGTCCGCCTGTCGATCATGACCGGGAATTGAACTTCCGGCTTCAAACTTCGAACTTCCAGCTACGAGCTTATTTACAAAATTACAAATTTGCACATCTGTAAATTTGCACATTTCCCAATCTTTTTCGTACCTTTGCAGGCTGAAAAAACGACAAACACCATGATCAACATAACATTACCCGATAAATCCGTCAGAGAGTTCGAATCCGGTGTTACTGGTTACGAGATTGCTAGAAACATTTCAGAAGGACTGGCACGCAATGTGCTTTCGATCACTGTGAATGGTGAAGTATGGGATATTGACAGGCCCATAAGGGAAGATGCCCGCATCAAGCTGAACACCTGGGAGGACAGGGATGGCAAGGCCACGATGTGGCACTCATCTGCTCATTTAATGGCAGCGGCGATAGAGGAGCTTTACCCTGGCACCAAGTTTGGTATAGGTCCAGACGTGGAGAACGGGTTTTACTATGATATCGACCTTGGCGAAGAAAGCATCTCAAGCAAAGACTTCCCAAAGATTGAGGAGAAGATGCTTGAAATTGCCCGCCGCAAGGAGAGATTCGTAAGAAGTGAGGTTCCAAAGAGTGAAGCACTTGATTTTTATTCAGAAAAAGGCGATGAATACAAGGTTGACCTCATCAATGACCTGGAGGATGGCACCATCAGCTTTTATAAATCCGGTAATTTTACTGATTTGTGCCGGGGGCCGCACCTGGTTGACACAAGCCCCATCAAGGCCGTCAAATTATTAAATACAGCTGGAGCATATTGGCGCGGAGATGAAAGCCGCAAGCAGCTAACAAGGGTTTATGGCATCACTTTTCCAAAGCAAAAGATGCTTAAAGAGTATCTTGAAATGCTGGAAGAAGCCAAAAAACGTGACCATCGTAAGATTGGCAAGGAGCTCGAACTTTTTGCATTTTCCAACAAAGTTGGTCAGGGTTTACCTTTATGGCTGCCAAAAGGTGCCGAGTTAAGGGAAAACCTGGAGAAGTTTCTGAAGCGTGTGCAGCGTCAGGCTGGCTACAAACCAGTGATTACGCCTCATATTGGGAACAAGAACCTGTATGTCACCAGCGGTCATTATGAAAAGTACGGCGAAGACTCCTTCCAGCCCATCAGCACTCCATCTGAAGGCGAAGAGTTTTTCCTGAAACCGATGAACTGCCCACACCACTGCGAGATTTTCAAGACGAAGCAATATTCTTACAAGGACTTACCGGTGAGGCTCGCTGAGTTTGGCACTGTTTACCGCTATGAACAAAGTGGTGAGCTGCACGGTTTAACACGTGTTCGCGGCTTCACACAAGACGATGCCCACATTTTTTGCCGTCCCGACCAGGTTAAGGAAGAGTTCATTGCTGTGATAGACATCGTGTTGCTGATCTTTAAAGCGCTTGACTTTACAGATTACAGCGTTCAGATATCTCTGCGCGACCCCGACAGCATGGAGAAATACATTGGCACGGAAGAAAACTGGGAAAAGGCTGAGCAAGCCATCATCGAGGCCACAGAAGAAAAAGGGCTGACGGCAGAGATCGTTACTGGTGAAGCCGCATTTTATGGGCCAAAGCTTGACTTTATGGTGAAGGATGCACTTGGCCGTAAATGGCAGCTGGGCACCATACAGGTTGACTACAACCTGCCAGAACGCTTTGAGCTTGAATATATTGGCAGCGATAACCAGAAACACAGGCCAGTGATGATACACCGTGCGCCATTTGGCAGCATGGAAAGATTTGTCGCTGTGATGATCGAACATTATGCAGGGAATTTCCCGCTCTGGCTCGCACCAGATCAGGCTATCATATTGCCAATCAGCGAGAAATATGAAAATTATGCAAAAAAAGTTTTACATTTGCTGAATAATTACGAAATTCGCACCCTCATTGACGAACGCAACGAAAAAACGGGTAAAAAAATTCGCGATGCCGAAACCCGGAAAATACCCTATATGTTGATCGTTGGTGAAAAAGAGGAAAGTGACGGAACTGTTTCAGTTAGAAAACACGGCCAAGGCGATCTCGGCACACATTCCATTGAAAGCTTCGTCAAAATCATTGAAGATGAAGTAAACAAATTCATTAAGCAATAATAATTCAATCATTTATTAATAAAATATAGGAGGAACAAACAATAGCCACACCATTCAACCCAAGAGGAAGAAGACGCTTCGTAAAAAAAGAAGACCCGCACCGGATCAATGAACGCATAAATGCGCCGATGGTACGCGTGGTGGGAGAAAATGTTGATAGTGACATTAAAACCATCAGGGAAGCACAAAACCTGGCCGATCAATTGGGACTCGACCTGGTTGAGATCGCTCCTACCGCCAACCCGCCCGTTTGCAAAATCATGGATTACAAAAAGTTTCTTTATGAACAGAAAAAGAAACAAAAAGAAATCAAGGCAAATGCAGCCAAGGTGGTGGTGAAAGAGATCAGGATGGGTCCCAACACCGATGATCACGATTTCAACTTTAAACTGAAGCATGCCATTAAATTTCTTGAAGAAGGCGCCAAGCTTAAAGTATTTGTATTCTTTAAAGGGCGTTCCATCATTTACAAGGAAAAGGGTGAAGTTATTCTGCTGCGATTCGCACAGGAGCTTGAAGACTATGGCAAAGTAGAGCAACTTCCCAAACTGGAAGGGAAGCGAATGATTATGTTTATTTCTTCTAAGAAGACTGCAAAAAAGAACTGATGTTCATTAATCATAAACCTGTAAATTGATTTTTTAAAATGCCAAAAATGAAGACCAAATCCGGAGCCAAGAAACGGTTCACTCTTACCGCTTCAGGCCGGATTAAGCGCAAACACGCTTATAAGAGTCATATCCTGACCAAGAAAACGAAAAAGAGAAAAAGAAATCTGACCAAAACGACTTTGGTGCACAAAGCCGATGAGAAAAACATCAAGGCGATGTTGGCCATGTAGTTCAGTTTCTGATAATTATTAACCTTTGTTAAAGCAAGACAAGTTTTTCCCTAAAGAGGAAAACGCTTAACGAAAAAAACAAAAAATTATGCCAAGATCAGTAAATAAAGTCGCCTCAAGGCGCAAAAGGAAAAAGCTGTTAAAGCTTACCAGGGGCTACTTTGGTGCCAGAAAAAATGTTTACACAGTAGCCAAGAATACTTATGAAAAAGGTTTGACCTATGCATACCGCGACAGGCGCAACAAGAAAAGGGAATTCAGAAAACTCTGGATCCAGCGCATCAATGCCGCCGTAAGACAATACGACCTAAACTATTCGCAATTTATAGGGAAGCTCAACGAAAAAGATGTCCGGATCAACCGCAAGGTACTTGCCGACCTGGCCATGAATCATCCCGATGCCTTCAAAGCCGTTGTAGAATCAGTAAAATAAACATATTTCCGGTTAATGAACACAGGAAGGGAGCTAATTCAGCTCCCTTTTTTCATGCACTCCAGGAATTCAGCCATCATCATGGCAGTGGCACCCCATATCACATTGCCATCAATGAGGTAGCAGGGTGTATTTAAGCTGCTGCCATCAGCCAGTTTGATGGGGATGATTTGTTGATTTTCTTCAGAAAGAAAATTCGTAAGTGCAACTTCAAGGATGCTCTCAACTTCTACAGGATCAGGTTTGAACGCTGGCCTGTGATGCATAATGCCCACCCAGGGACTCACCGTGTGGTTGCTTGGTGGAATGTACAGATCGGTAAGTTTTCCTATCACCTCCACCTTTTCAGGGTCTATGCCAATCTCTTCCCTTGCTTCACGCAATGCGGTATGCATGAGATCTGTATCACCGGGCTCATAACGACCTCCCGGAAAGGAGATTTGTCCGCTATGAACACCATTGTATTGTGGTCTCCGAATGAAAACCACACCGGTTGCTTCATCATCCAAAGGGTAGAGCAACAACAGCACCCCACTTTTTAAAGGCTTAAGCCCCTCTCCCATCGCCCTGATGTCGTCGCGACGGTTGGTGGGTGCCATTCTGATCTGCGCCTCCAGGCCGGGCAAAGAGGAAAAATCGATAAGCCTGATGTCATTAATTAGTTGCGAAAAAACATTCATATCACTATTTCAGGGCCTTTTGATAAGCTGCCAGACAACGTGCGCGCGCCATTGAATGGTCAACCATGGGTTGAGGATAATTGTCGGTACCAGTCTCCGGAATCCACTGCCGTACAAACCGCTGCCGGGGGTCAAACTTTTTTTGCTGTGAAGCGGGATTGAAAATACGAAAATAGGGCGCTGCATCGCAGCCGGTACCAGCACTCCACTGCCAGCCGCCATTGTTTGAAGACAATTCAAAATCAAACAACTTTTCCGCAAAATAAGCCTCTCCCCAACGCCAGTCAATCAGGAGGTGTTTGGACAAAAAGCTGGCAACCACCATTCTCAGACGGTTGTGCATGTATCCGGTGGCATTGATCTGTCTCATGCCCGCATCAACCATCGGATAGCCTGTCATTCCGGCTTTCCACTTTTCAAAATCTTCAACAGAATCGCGCCAGTCAATGCGGTCATAAACCGGCTTGAAAGCCTCATTCACCACACGTGGGTAATGCCACAATATCATCGCATAAAACTCACGCCAAATCAGTTCGTTCAGGAATGTCTCGTTCAGGTTCAAAGCCTCCCTGACCAATTGCCGGATGCTAACCGTCCCGAAACGCAAATGAACCCCTAGCCGTGTAGTCCCGTCAAGTGAGGGTATGTCGCGGGTCTGGTCATATTGTATTATCTTGTCAGCATCTATTTGCAGGGAAGGCGCCTTCAGTTTGGATGCCTTAAAACCAATGCTTTCCATTGCTGGGAAACCCCAGTCTTTCTGTCTTAAAAATAAATGGATGCCATCTTCTGAGGGATATTGCTTCGTATGAGTGGCTTGCAGATTGGATTTCCATGCACGGCTGTAAGGTGTAAAAACACGGTAAGGATTGCCCTCGCCAGTAAGAATCTCGTTTTTACCCGTGATGAGATGGTCAATGAATGAATGAAAGCTTATGCCTTGTTCCTTAAGGAAGTCTGCAATTTTTTCATCACGTTTCATGCCATATGGTTCATGATCAGTATTGCAATACACGGATTCCACATCATAATCAGCAAGCAGTTGCTCAAAAATCTCGAGTGGCCGGCCTTTTTTCACCAATATGCCCAGTCCTTCAGCTTTTAAGTTGTGATGCATGTTGCTGATCGCGTCATAAATGAAGGAAACCCGGTGATCGTTTGCCGGCAAAGGCTCCAGTATTTCTTCATCAAAAATAAATAGCGGAAGTACCGGCTTGCCTGCCTGTAAAGCATTATAAAGACCGACATTATCATGCAGTCGCAGATCACGCCTGAACCAGAAAACCACACAAGATTGCCGTGTTTGCATTTTAAGATTTTACGGGTTATGGAATGAAAGCAAAATTAAGTATTCATTGTATGAAAAACAATTAAAGAAACGCTAACTTTGCTGTTTATTTTCATGTGCAAGGTCTGTTCCCTATTCAATTGAACCTGTTTTGATTATTTAATGTTCAACACTTGAGAAATGAATGAGCTGATTTACGAAGGATACTTCGCCCTTTTCCTGATCATCACCCTGGGCATTATGCTTGGTGCGGTGAAATTCAAGGGTTTTTCGCTTGACTTGTCAGCGGTTGTTTTCGTAGCCCTTATTATGGGTCATTATGGCATTATGGTGCCGGAGGCCTTTCAGACCATTGGTCTTATGTTTTTCATCTTTACCATTGGACTGCAGGCAGGTCCGGGTTTCTTTGATGCTTTCAGGAAAAGTGGCCGGCAATTTTTAGGTGTAAGCGTTTTGCTGGTGCTTACGGCGGCCAGCCTGAGTTTTTTACTCAGCCACTTATTTGGTCTTGACCCCTTGCTTGGCGTCGGTATTTTCAACGGTGCCCTGACCAGCACTTCCGGGCTGGCAGCGGCGATAGACATTTCCGGCTCCACCCTTCCATCAATTGGCTATGGCATCGTTTATCCCGCCGGTGCAGTCATGGCCATCCTGATCATCCACCTGCTGCCCGTGCTTCTGAGGGTTGATATGAAAAAGGAGGAGCAGAAATACCTTGAAAAAAGCCGGGCGAGCCATCCAGAGGTGCATGAAAGAAATTTTGTTGTTGAAAACAAAAACATCGACGGGAAAACCATTCGCGAACTGGGTATCGGGGCAATGACAAGGGCTGTGATCAGCAGGATCAAACATGGCAGCGAGGTTTTTACCCCGGGCGAAAAAACACGCTTGCATCTGGGCGACATTGTAAAGATCATGGGTACAGAAGAAGCTTTGCAAAAAGTGGAGCTGATGATAGGTCCGCAAACCAAAGAAAAAGTACCCCAGGCATTGGGATATAAAGTGAACTGGGCCCTCGTGACCAACAAAGAGGTGATCAACAAAAGCCTTAAAGAGCTGAACCTCACTGCTTTTTATAACGCAACCATCACCCGTATCCGCCGCTCAGGAGTTGACATTTCACCCGGAGGCAATACGACCCTGCGCTTTGGTGATAAACTGATGTTGGCCGCCGACGAGGACAACATGGCCAAAGTGCTCACCCTCCTGGGAAATAATGAAAAGCGGCTCAGTGAAACAAACTTCCTGCCCATCAGCCTTGGAATTATTATTGGGGTATTGCTGGGAGCCATAAATTTTCCCTTGTTTGGATTAATGGATTTCTCACTGGGGATCACCGGTGGCGTGCTCATTGCCGCACTGGTGCTGAGCAAAATCGGGAAAACAGGTCCGATTATCTGGACAATGTCGAGTGGCGCCAACAGCCTTTTAAGGAAGCTCGGGTTGCTGATGTTTCTCGCAACAGTAGGAACGAGTGCCGGTGCGCACATTGCCGAGGCTCTTGCTGAATATGGGTGGACAATACTTTATACAGGATTGATGATCACTGCCGTACCAATGATACTGACGACCATTATCGGGCACTTTTTCCTGCGCATAAACTTTGCGACATTGCTGGGTGTGGTGGCTGGCAGCATGACCAGCACCCCAGGACTAGCGGCTGCTGATGCCAAAACGAATACAGATGCCGCCTCCCTGGGCTATGCAACCGTTTATCCATTGGCGCTGGTAATGATGATCATCTTTTCGCAAATATTGAGCGTGATCCAGATTTAGATAAGATGAAACACCCATGCCAAAGCTTTTGACACACAGGGGGATGATTATGCAAACCCGAGGTTGGAAGTTAGAGGTTTGAGGTTAGAAAAAAGAAAATCTAACTTCTAACTTCTAACTTCTAACATCCATTCGCCATCTAAGGAAGAAATACAAGACGCAAGCATACAACCACTTACGCAAATATAAACATATGAAAC
>SKOK01000300.1 GCA_007120085.1 Bacteroidales bacterium
AAATTTCCCATAATAGTTTTTCAGTCAATTTGTCATTAATAAATGCTATAAAGTCATAGCCATATATGCATTTTGTCCGGGATTCACGGGCGGACAAAGCATAAAGCACTGATAATATGAACAATACAACACAAAACGTGATATTATTCAACTCCAGGTCTGTATCGTATATAAGCAATATCAACCAACGTGCCACAAAGCAACATAATGGCATCTTTCTGAAAGATGCCATTATTGTATTTTCTGTTTTTCTTTAAATAAAAAGAGATTTTAGGCCAGCCATGCATATAATCAGCAGGCTTTACCAGCAGTGCATAGCGTGGTTATGCCACTTATATGATTTTCCTGTAGCCCAGTGTATGTTCAAAAACATTTCTGAGTATGCGTTCGTCTGCATCTGCAAACTCTTTATTACGGCGTGCATATACCCGCTGGGCTACGGCAATGGCCTTGTCAATATCAAAAGTGGTGAAGCCGGACACGCTTCCCCAGGAGAAAGATGGGATGAAGTTGCGCATAAAGCCGGCGCCAAATAATTGCGAATTGATGCCAATGACGGTGCCGGTATTCAGCATCGTGTTAATGCCACACTTTGAATGGTCGCCCATGAAAGTCCCGCAAAACATCATACCTGTGTTCACAAAGCTCTCTTCAGCATAATCCCACAGCCTTACTTCATCGTAATTATTCTTCAGGTTGCTGGTATTGGTGTCGGCGCCAAGGTTACACCATTCGCCAATCACGCTGTGACCCAGGAATCCATCGTGGGCTTTGTTCGAATATCCGAATATGACTGACGACATCATTTCGCCGCCCACTTTGCTGAATGGACCAATGGAAGAGCCCTCATAAATTTTCGCCCCCATGCGCACCACTGAGCTTTCACCGATGCCGACAGGACCTTTGATCATGGCACCATCCATGACATGGGCTTCCTTCCCGATATAAACCGGCCCATCTGCGGCATTGATCATGGCCATGTCGATCCGTGCACCAGGTTCAACAAATACGTTTTCAGGGCAAATCACCCGGACATGCCCGGGAATCGGCTGGCTTTCCCTGCCGGCTGTAATCAGCTTGAAGTCAGGTTCAATCTGCTGCTCATTTAATACAACAATATCCCTGAGCTGGAAAAGCTTTTTGATTTTGCATTTGGTGTGCAATGGATCAACTTCCTCGAGTAACTCCACACCGAGATTATCCAGATCTTCTTCTCTTACCCTGTGCGCGATCAATATGTCACCGGAAATCAAAGTCTGGTTTGGCGTCAGACGGGAAATCTCCTCCAGCAGACAAGGTTCCGGAAGTACACTTGAATTGATCAGCACATTGTCAGCTTCTTTTACTAATGGGTATTTTTCAGCCAGGTATGGTTCCGTAAGGGAAGATGTGGCTTTCCCGAGGTGTTTCTCCCATTTTTCCCTGATGGTTAAAATGCCCACCCTGATATCGGCGACCGGCCGGATAAAGGTAAAGGGGAGCAAATGATTGCGCGCTTGTGCACCGAAAAGGATATAGTTCATCGTTAGCTATTAAGTGGTTGGTGTGTTTTTGCCGAAATAATCCCGAATGCCGGTTAAGAAAAACAAATCCAATAACTGATTTTTTTATCTAAAACACCAAGACAACAATAATTATTATTCAACAGCATAAAAATAAGCAAAATATCATAAAAAAAGCCCCGATACAGGGCTTTTTTGAAATATTTTTAGCAATAAAAGTGACTTTTAACTATTTTTCTTCTTCAGTCACTTTGTTTTCCTTTAGGTGTCTTTTGTATTTGGTCCTGAATTTATCAACGCGACCAGCTGTATCAACAAGCTGCTGCTTTCCTGTATAGAAAGGATGCGATGTATGAGATATCTCTAATTTAATGAGAGGATATTCATTACCGTCTTCCCATTTAATGGTTTCCTTGGTGTTTGCCGTTGAGCGGGTTAGAAAACTGTATTCATTTGACATGTCCTGGAAAACGACAAATCTGTAGTTTTTTGGATGGATATCTGCTTTCATCAGTGTTTTGTTTATGGGTTTCTAAGCGATAACGGCTGCAAAAGCCATTTTTGGTTTACTATGTTAATACTCTTGCTTTTTTCGGACTGCAAAGATAGTATTATTTTTTTATTTGCATCACTTTATTTTGAAAATTTCTGCATGAGGGTTCAATTATTTTCCAAGTAAAAACCAAACAATCAGCAGCCCCCGCTTATCCAATCAGCAGTTTCGCAATTTCTCCTGTTTCGCTTCTGAAAAAATACAAGCCTGGTAAAAGCTGACTTACGTTTATATGATCAACACCTACGACAGTGATCACCCTTCGGCCATGCAGATCATATACACTTCCTGTGCTTACCTTGTTCAGATGGATGACTCCGGTTGTAGCTGGATTAGGCCAGGCCCTTAGCTCATTAGGTGTCTGTAGGTTATTATTCTGAGATGGGCCCTCTGTCCCAATATGTATCTTGTTCAGGCTGAGCATATCGCGAGCACCGCTGTTGGGGTCAAGCCTTTCGCCGGTAAAATAGTAAAGCCACCTGATCTGCACATATTCATGGTCGAGGATGTCTCCTGGCATGGGTAAATCCTGGAAGGTCTGATGGTGCCCTGCATTTGTGTGTCTCTGGTATTCAACCGGTTGACCAGCATCTCCGACCCAGTTCCGCCACGGTTTGCCTATACCCGTGCGGAATTGCAGGCGCAGATGGTAAACCCTCGAATTTACCCGCATGGTACCAGCCTTCCATAGAAAATCAAAATCCGGGACTTCCCTGGTATCAATGGCCAAAATGGCAGCTCCGAGATCGCGACCCCTGCCGGTGTTAATGAATGAAATGCCATCGTCCCACAATCCATTGATCCTGGTCCGGCTCTCATTTCGATACGGGAAGCCAATGTTGCCCTGGTCGCCTGAGGCATAATCATTAGGCGGAATGTTATAAGCAAAAGGCAAAGGACTGTCAATCAGGGCATCATCTTCTTCACCCTGCACAAACAACATATGTTCGGGGAAGGAGCCTTCCGGCTCATTCGGATCCCAATAATCAAATGTATAACTCCCGTTTTTAAGCGGAAAAGCCTGTGGGTGTATCAACAGGTAGATGAATCTTTTCAGCGGCGGGTTGCTGCCATCGCTAATATTCATCTCAAATCTGAGACCGCCCCTTTCAAGCGGATTAATGATCACCTGAGCGCCCTCAACTTCGATTGCAGCTTTTTGAGGAAGCGGATTATTGATGCTGATCTCCAAAGGCAGGCCATCCGGATGCCGGAAGTAATCGGCCATGTTCAGAACCAGTTCACCTTGCTGTTCAATGACTTCGACATGTCTATCCATCGGCAAAATCTGCAGTGGTGGGCGAATGACGCCTTCCATGGCTTCTCCGTCCAGACTGACATTGTCAAAGCGGTTATTTCCGGCAGTGCCGCCCTCGTCACCGGGATCGTAACCAATGGTGATCTTTACGGCAAAAAGAGGGTTGTTATCCACTTCCTCAACATTTCTAAAACAAACTGAATGCAGCGAAGGTTTTTCAGCCAGAGCAAACGTATCCAGGGGTATAAAGTCCTGGCCGTTGGTAGTGTAACTTATAAAATGCCTGTTGGCTCCGCTGCCCGACCTCCTTGTTTCATAAGCAAAAGCGATGTCCTGGTAATGATGCGTAGAAACATGAAATACCAGTTCCGCACCAATGGGGTTATTAAGTCTGAGGTGACTGCCTGCACCATCTCCATTCCTTGCGTTGACACCATTAAAATCCTGCCCTGTGTCTGTGGTTACTTCAAGGGAGGAGCTCCCGCTAATGGCCAGGTTGCCACCTGATAAAGAATAATTGGGTCTCATATAATCCACTTCATTGAAGTTCCAGTAGTGCATCATCGTATAGGGTTCACCCAACTGTCCGTCAATCCATTCAAGCCGCTGCTTCAGCCAGTTCATCATCCAGTCAACCTCTTCCTGGTGAGTATTGGCTATAAACCAGTTGGGCCACACATACGTTCCCAGCACATCCCAGCGCTCAAAGTTTCGCTCCTGTGCCTCTTGCAATAACGCATTCATAATTAGCATCTTGCCCAAAAGATTCAGATCGGAAAAAGCTGTAAGACGCAGACTCCTGTATCGTCTGTTATAAAGATCAGCAAAAGCGGCATCCTGGAACAACCGCTTGTACCAGCCTCTGTTGTATTCATAATCACTGATGAGCGGATAATACCAGCCATGCGGCAGCCACCCCTGCAGATAATTGGCATTGCCGAGTGCCAGGTTGAAGTCCCACAAAGGCCCGGCATAAACTTTCGACTCCCTGTCCTTGTAAAAAAAGGTACTCAGCCGGAAGCCATCAATTTCTTTGGTCAATTCAGTGATCAGGTGCATGTCAATGAATGAAAGTGCATCAAGGTATGCTGCATACCCTGTTTTGGGGTCAGCAAAATCATCTCCAAAGAGAGCATTTTCAAGGGAGTCAATGTATGACACGAGATAGTTGCGCTGCGGGTTGGAAATGGATAGTTCGTTGGGCCTTGTAAAAACAAAATGGCTGCCCCTGTCTGTATAAAACCCAAATTCCCCCTCATTCAACCTGTCTATCTTGAAAATATATCCTCCGGAAACCTCGGGGTAATCATTGTGATGGGGTTCCAGTTCGGTTACCTCAACTCTTCCCGGCGCCACTTTGATGCGTTCTGTCAGGACATATACACCGTGGTAGTGAGCGTTTGTGAGCTGACCGTTGCCGGTGTGCATAAATAGTTCGATAAAGCGTGTTCGTGGCGAATAATGACCTGCATCCTGACCCAGGGCATAAGAAAAGGCATTGCGCATCAGGCTTTTATCTGAGTAGGGGCCATGCAATATCCAGTTGTGCTCATCAGGCATCCCCAGCAGCGAAACCTTCCTGTTGCTGCCATCTTCCTCAAGGGTATGAAATCCAAAACCTTTTTTGGGGAACATCTGTGAGCTTGAGCCCCTGATGTTGATCTTTATGCGACCGGTGAATTCGGTGTCGTTGGAAAGCACCGTTCTGCCGGCTTCCTGTTTATTCAGCAGGGTCATGTAAGCGGTTGTTCTTGTGCCGGGTGTTATCGGTGTCCCAAGGCTATGAAGGATCATCACCGGCAGGTTGGAAGAAAAGTCTCTTACGATCGGGCTGGCAACGACATAAGTGGCTGCTGCCGTTTCGCTCCGCATTTTGCCGGGACTTATGGCCACAGCTCTCACATAATGGGTGATACTGATCGTAAATGGTCCTTGATATTGTTGACCATTTGAGGCGGACGGCGGTGTACCATTGGTGGTATAGTAGATTATCGCATCCGGATCAGCAGCAGAAATGCTTACTTCAACTGCTTCGCGAAAAATGCCGCCGGCTGGCGACAGCAAGGGTTTCTCACTTAATCCAACATAGCCAGAGGTGTTGTTTATGGCACCCGGGGTGGGCTGGTCAAAATAAACCCATTCGTCAACATTGCCTGGAAGGCGACCATAAGATACATTTGACGGGATCTCTGTTGGGGCCATTTCATCGACCAGCACAGCCTGCGGATTGGTCAGGATCACCTCCTCACCCGCAGCACTGATGCTAAAGTTTGTATGGAATCGCTTTTGTGGCAATAAACAGTGAACCGCACTGACGGGCTCCTCAACCGTGCCATCGGGCCACTCCCACATAACCGAAAGGTTATCACCGCCCATGTGCTCTTTCATGAATGCTTCCAGGTAATAGACCTGTCCCTCTTCAAGAAAAATGGAAGAAGACGTCTGCTCAGGATATTTAAACCACTCGCGGGGTTGCGTCCAGCCAGGCACTTCCGCAATGGCAACAGCATTATCCGGTGATTCGTCCGTGCTCATATAAAGCCTGGAATTGTCGTCACTGGCAATGCGAAACACATAATCACCTGTTTGTGGTGCCATAATCCAGGCAAAGAGGTGCTGTCCATACAAATCCCCAATATCAGTGGGCGCCTCAAAAAAATTGATCAGCACGTCTCTTTCTTCGGGATGATCGGGAAAGCTCGGATGATTGAGCAGGTCATCCACTGCGGTGCCATGAATGCCGGGATAGTAACGCCTTTTGATGCCATTATGCATCTGACCAATGTCTTCTTTACGGTCTTTGCCAGAGGCCCATATCCACAGGTACTCACCAGGTTCCATTAAATATTCAGGAAACACCCACCGGAAGGGGTTGCCATAATCATCTGACAACCCCCATCCTTCCAGGTTAACAATTTCATCACCAGCGTTATAAAGCTCAATCCAGTCTTCATAAGACCCATCTTCATCAGGGTAAAAACCTGAATTGGATGCCATTACTTCGTTGATGATGACCGTTTGAGATTGAACAAAATAACTATTGTTGATTAGCAATGCTGAAAACAATAACGGAAGATATAAAGCAACAAAATGCTTCATCTGTTTGTAATTTCGCAACTATTTGTTTATTAGGTTTTTGTGGTTGACTTTAAGCTGCCCTTCAGGGCGCTGGGGGGTGTTGTCCCCATTTAACCAGGGCGTTGCCACTGGGCTGAATTAAATTGCCCCTATCTTCAGGGCGACCCGCTGCCAGCGATCAATAATCATTCCCCTGTGTGTCAAAAATGCTGAGACGCATCCTCTCAACTTCTAAACATCTCATCATCACATTTGCAGATTTGCACATCTGCAGATTTACTAATCCAGCTTATTCACCACCAGCCCGCTCCTCAGCTTGGGTTCAAACCAGGTGGTTTTGGGTGGCATGATGTTGCCGGTGTCGGCAATGTCCATCAGCTGCTTCATGTTAACGGGATACAATGCGAAGGCTACCAGCATTTCACCGCTGTCAACACGGCGTTTCAGTTCACCAAGTCCGCGAATGCCTCCAACAAAATCAATGCGCTTGTCGGTGCGCAGGTTTTTGATGCCCAGTACAGGCTCGAGTACCGACTTTGAAAGGATGGTTACATCAAGGACACCGATGGGGTCATTATCATCAAAAGTGTGAGGCAATGCTTTCAGGGCGTACCACTCACCATCAAGGTACATGCTCATCACGTGCAGTGCATCAGGCTTGTATTCAGCTGTTCCCTTCTTCTCAATTTCAAAATCCTTGCCCAGTTTTTCGATAAACGCATCCTGGTCAAGGCCATTCAGGTCTTTCACCACCCTGTTATAATCAATGATGGTGAGCTGATCATCAGGGAAGAGCACCGCCATAAAGAAGTTATATGCTTCTTCGCCCGTATGGGAAGGGTTTTGCTCTTTTTTTTCATTGCCCACCAGGGCAGCAGCAGCGGTACGGTGATGACCGTCAGCCACATAAAAGCATTCAACGTCGGCAAACAGCTGTTCCAGCTTCAGAATGAGTTCATTGTTTTCGATCACCCAGAAATGATGTCCAAAGCCATCGTCTGCAACAAAATCATAGATGGCAGGAGCTTTAATCACTTCCTCCACGATCGCATCGATGGCATCAACCTGTGGGTAGGTAAAAAACACAGGTTCCGCGTTGGCATTGGTGATGCGAACGTGCTTCATCCTGTCTTCTTCCTTGTCTGGTCGCGTCAGTTCGTGCTTCTTGATGATGTCGTTCAGATAATCCTGAACACCGGCACAACCAACGATGCCATATTGGGTCTTGTTGTTCCAGGTCTGGGCATAAACATAATAATTGGGTTTCTCATCCCTGACAAAATAGCCCTTTTCAATGAACTTTTCGAGATTCTCTTTCGCCTTGTCATACACCTGCTGCGAATAAAGGTCAACATCTTCCGGCAGTTCAATCTCAGGCTTCACCACACGCAAAAAGCAGTAAGGGTTGTCCCCTGCTTCTTCGCGCGCTTCTTTTGAGTTCAATACATCATAGGGCCTTGAGGCCAGTTCCTTAACTATTTTTGCAGGAGGACGATACCCCCTGAAAGGTTTTAATATTGCCATTTTTTTGTTGTTGAATTGTTGAATCGTTGAATCGTTAAATTGTTGAATTGTTGAATTGTTTGTTTGTCATCCTGATTGGAACGTAGCGGAGTGAAGAATCTGTTAAGGTAGAGAGATTCTTCGCTATCGCTACTAATGACAGTAGGCATAGAACCAGTAATTAGAAATTAGAAATTAGAAATTAGAAACCATTAACCAAGATCTAGTTCACCTTAAACTCGTCATCTCCTTTTTCAATGTAGTTTACGATCTGTGTTGCTGCTGCGATGCCGGCATTGATGTTGGCTTCGGAGGTTTGCGCACCCATTTTTTTGGCAGTGAATACAAACCGGCCGGGGAATTTTGTTTCAATCTCTTCGCGGCAATCTGGCGCGATATCCGACAAGTATTTGAAATCAGGGCGCTCTTCCATCAGCTTGAGCAAACCATCCTCATCAATCACCTCTTTGCGCGCAGTATTCACGAGTACCCCCCCTTTGGGCATTGAGTTTAGCAGCTCATAACCAATTGACTTCTTAGTCTTGTCATTTGCAGGAATGTGCAGTGAAACGAAATCACAGGTTTTGTAGAGCTCTTCGACAGTCGCAAGCGGTTTGATGCCGTCTTTTTCAATGTCTTCATTTTTCACGAAAGGGTCGAAGGCATACAGTTCCATTCCAAAGCCCTTTGCAATTTCCGCAATAAACTTTCCAACATTGCCATAGGCGTGGATTCCGAGCTTTTTGCCGCGCAATTCGGTGCCTGACTTACCGTTGAAAGCATTTCTGATCTGGTAGATCATCATTCCAAAGGCGAGTTCAGCCACGGCATTTGAGTTTTGTCCTGGCGTATTCATGGCCACAATGCCGCCCTTGGTGCAGGCTTCGAGGTCAATATTGTCATAACCGGCACCGGCCCTGACTATTACCTTCAGGTTTTTAGACGCTTCGATCACCTCAGCTGTTGCCTTATCACTGCGAATGATCATGGCATCCACATCAGCTGCAACCTGCTTCCACTCATCAACGGAAGCATATTTTTCCAATAAAATCATTTCATAACCTGCCTGGTCCAACACTCCTTTGATGCCTTCAACAGCCACAGGGGCAAAAGGCTTTTCGGTAGCTATCAATACTTTTTTCATAATACAAACATTTATGGTTTATAAAAGCCTTACGCAGATGGCCTTAACCACCTGCGCAAGGAATCCGCGTTAATCCGTTTAATCTGTGCAATCCGTGGATAAAACAATCCGTGGATAAAAAATCCGTGTTAATTCGCTTAATCTGTGTAATCTCTTGATAAACCAATCCGCGGATAATTTAATCCGTCGATAATTCAATCCGTGGATCACTTTGCATGCATCGTTTCGAACTCCTTCATCACGGCAATCAAAGCCTCCACACTTTCTTTCGGCATGGCATTATATGTTGACGCCCTGAATCCACCGACTGACCTATGACCTTTCAGTCCAACCATTCCCTTGCCGGTTGCAAACTCCAGGAAAGTTTTCTCGAGCTCCTGGTACTCAGGCTGCATCACAAAGCAGATATTCATGATGGAACGGCTGTCTTCAGCAGCTGTACCCATAAAGAGCTTATTCCTTTCTATTTCCGCATAAAGCAGGTCAGCCTTTTCACGGTTCATTTTTTGCATCACCTCAACACCACCAAGCTTCTTTAGCCAGCGAAGGGTTTCCATGCAGGTGTAGATCGGCAAACACGGAGGTGTATTGAACATTGAACCATTTTCAATATGTGTTTCATATTTGAGCATTGTGGGTATGTAGCGATCTACTTTGCCGAGGATGTCGTCACGGATGATAATGAATGTCGCACCGGCAGGGCCAAGATTTTTCTGGGCACCACCATAGATCATAGCGTATTTTGACACGTCAATGGGGCGACTGAAAATATCTGAGCTCATGTCAGCGATTACAGGTACCGGGCTGTCATAGTCTTCAAGGATCTCCGTTCCGAAAATGGTGTTGTTGGTAGTGATGTGGAAGTAATCAGCATCTTCAGGAATGGCAAATCCTTTGGGGATATAGCTGAAGTTTTTGTCGGATGATGATCCAACAACCACCACTTCACCAAATCCTTTTGCCTCTTTGATGGCCTTCTTGGCCCAGGTGCCTGTTTCCAGGTATGCGGCCTTTTTGTTCAGCAGGTTGTAGGGGATCATGCAAAACTGCATGCTGGCGCCACCACCCAGGAACAGCACATGATAGTTGTCAGGGATGTTAAGCAGCTCCTTAAACAGCGCAACTGTTTCATCCATTACGGCCTGAAAGTCCTTGCCGCGATGCGATACCTCCATCACCGACAGGCCAATGCCATTCAGGTCAAGCACCGCTTTGGCAGTGTTTTCAATTACTTCTTTTGCCAGAATTGAAGGTCCGGCACTAAAATTATGTTTTTTCATAATGTTAATTTTTTGTGATTAATATAGGTTGATTATATCATTTGTAACTGTAACGCTGCGCAAAAACCTTTATTTGGCTGACACCATGAATTAACAAAAAAGAAATTTAGTCCTTACCAGCCCGGTTATCCGGGACAAACCACTAAGGAACATCATTCAATTGACAAAAAGTAACCGGAAAAATGCTAATTGATCATTTCGTTGCAAGATGCAACTTTTTTTCCTATTTCCTTGCAAAAATGGGAAAATTAAACCAAAGGCAAAAGAAAAACAGCAAAATTATTTTTCGAATTATATCTTTACAGTCAGAAACGTGCTGATAAGCATGCATAAGTTACGCAGAAGTTTTAGCAGACATGGATAACACGATTTCTCTGACATCACGCATTCAAGCTTTTATTAAGCTTTCTGAACTCCTGAAAAGGATCTCTGCAACCCTGGATGGCAACAACGGTCTCAAACCCAATGGTGCGGCAGAAAAGGCCATTTGCGTTGCCGGACGGGAAGCAGAAAAGACCAATCCCTGGTTTACCCAGCGTGAAATCGCCCGCGCCTTAAATGCCATTTCGGTTATGACCAGCGAAAAAGCCTTGTTAAAGTGGGCAAAAAAGTATCCAGGCATGCAGGGCCAGTCATCCGGGCAAAAAACCGTGGCTGTTATCATGGCAGGCAACATCCCCCTGGTTGGTTTTCACGATTTCCTCTGTGTGCTGATCGCAGGTCATCGTTTTTTAGGAAAGCTGTCGTCACAGGATACCCAGCTACCGGTCGCACTGGCTGATCTGCTCCTTGACATTGAGCCCGGTCTTAAGAGCCAGGTTGCGTTTACAAAAGAACTTGCATGGGAAGCCGACGCCATCATTGCTACCGGCAGCGACAACACCGCCCGCTATTTCGAATACCATTTTGGCAACAAACCGCATATCATCCGAAAAAACCGCAACTCCGTGGCAGTGCTTACCGGGGAGGAAACGGAAGAAGAGCTGCAAATGCTCGGTGAAGACATATTCGCATATTATGGCCTCGGTTGCCGAAGCGTGTCACACTTGTTCGTTCCGGAAGATTTAAACCTCCACTGCCTGGCAGAGGCCTGGAAGCCATTCAAATACTTGCTTCTCAATAAAAAATATAAAAACAACCTTGATTACAACAAGGCGTTGTCCGAAGTCAGCGGTACTTCTTTTTCGCATGCGGGACACTGCATTTTTGCGCATAATCCTGCGTTAGCTTCGCCATTGTCTGTAATCCACTATACCCCATATAAAAGCATCACAGAAGCAGAAAAATTTATCCAGATACATGCAACCGGCATACAGTGCGTTGTGTCAGACAATAAACTGGAAACCAATGCAGTACCAGTTGTATCTTTCGGGCAAAGCCAGCAGCCAGAATTAGACGATTATGCAGATGGGGTGGATACGATGCAGTTTTTGCTCAGCCTGGACTAAGGCAGTTCCTTCCTTGGATTTTTCGATATTTTGCCCTATATTTGTTGAAACGTGTCAATATCTTTGCGTTAAGATCTATTTCTGCTTTTACTAAGTGAAAAAAAAAGGTTCCTCGCAAAGGCCGCAAACAAAAAACAAGCAAAAAACACAAAGAATCAATCTAATTTCAAACATCCAAATACAATTTCCATTTTCCAGTCAAAACCATTCCGGAACATGAACAAATTGAACCTCTTTTTAGCAACTTTCCTTTTAGCAATCAGCCACATGGCCCTCGCCGATGAGTTTGAGCGGGAGCGCAACAGCATGGTGCGCACACAGATACAAGCCCGGGGCATCAGCGACCGTGCCACGCTCAATGCCATGCGTACTGTGCCCAGGCACCTTTACGTCCCATATGCCCAGCGCCGCAACGCCTACCAGGACAGGCCCCTGCCCATTGGTTACGGGCAAACCATTTCCCAGCCATACATTGTAGCATATATGACTGAAATTGTGAGGCCAAAACCTGACGACATCATGCTGGAGATCGGAACCGGCTCAGGTTACCAGGCTGCTGTGCTCGCCGAGATCATTGACCAGGTTTATACCATTGAAATAGTTAGTCCACTCGGGGAACAAGCCAAGCGAAAACTCGAAGCGCAATACGGCAATGTGCATGTAAAAATTGGAGACGGTTACCACGGCTGGGCTGAACATGGCCCTTATGATGCCATTGTGGTGACTGCCGCTGCAGAGTACATTCCGCCGCCACTGGTCGAGCAGCTCAAAGAAGGCGGCAGGATGATCATTCCCGTTGGTTCTCCGTTCCAGGTGCAGCAGTTGATGCTCGTGGAGAAAAAGCAGGATGGCGGCATCACCACACGCAGCCTGATGCCCGTGCGTTTCGTACCCTTTGAAAGAGAAAGAGAATGAACATTGGCTTCATCAATGATTCCCGGCAACGACTGATTATCAGCCTGGGCTTGCACTCTGCGGCCATCATAGCCTTTCAGCTGTCGCTGATGCAGCTCATTTCCATTGTGCAATGGCATCATTTTGCCTATATGATCATATCGGTTGCCATGCTGGGCTTTGGTGCGAGCGGCACACTGCTGGCCCTGGCAAGGGAATGGCTGTTAAAGCGCTCTGGCTGGATCGTTCCCCTTCTGATTACAAGCAGCGGAATGTTTATGACCATCGCTTTCCAGCTTACCAGGCTGGAGTATTTTCGCTTCGACGTTTACCTCCTTTTTGTTGAAAGGAGCCAGTTCCCCATACTTGCAGCAAACTATCTCATATATTTTATTCCGTTTTTCACCGGCGCACTGGCCATCGGCATCCTGTTTATTAAGCACACCGCACAGATCGGCACCTACTATTTCTCTAACCTGCTGGGATCAGGTCTGGGCGGCTTATTGGTGCTTTTATTATTTGGAAATGTTTTTCCACAGCAGATACCACCCATCATTGGTTTGCTGTCAGTAGCAGCCGGTCTTTTAGGCAGCACAAAAAAACACATCAGCCTGAACCTTGTCATCGGCGGCGTTGCAGTCATTACCGCATTCATGCTGATCCGCACACCCGGCGAAGTTCCCGTTTCTCAATACAAGAGCTTGTCGCGCACCATGAATCTTCCCGATGCAGAAATTGTGAAAAGGAAAGCTGACATACACGGCCTCATTGAAGTGGTGGAGTCGCCGGCCTTGCGTTTTGCACCGGCGCTAAGCCTGGGCTTCGCAGGTGAAGTGCCCGTCAAGAAAAATGTTTTTGTGAATGCCGACTTTTATGGTGTCATTCCGCTTTTTTCGAAAGACCAGCAAACACACATCCTGGATCATACCACGCAGGCATTGCCATGGCGGATGCAGAATCGCTACAAGGTGCTGATGCTGAATGCTAATGCTGGTGCGCCACTGGCCCATGCTTTTATACACAAACCCGGACAGGTGGATGCGGTAATTGCCAACAGGGGCGTTGTCCGGATGATGCAAACAGACTTTGCCAACGAAAGCGGCAGTCTGTTCCTGCATGAAAATCTCAATGTTTACCAGGTTGAGCCACGCAACTACCTGGCATCAAAACCGCCGCAAGGCTATGATCTGATCGTTTTGCCGCAGCAGGATGCCTTTGGTGGCACTGCCGGCATCAATGCCCTGCAGGAGAATTATGCCATGACACTTGAAGCCTTCGACCTGATGTGGAAGCACCTAAGACCCGAAGGTGCAATTGCTGTGACAACCTGGCTTGACTATCCTTCACGCACCAGCCTGAAGCTGCTCGCAACCATCGTGCAAACGGCCCATAACAACGGAATCACGGAACCAGACAAGCACATTGCCGCCGTGCGCTCATGGGGCAACATCACCTTTGTATTAAAAAAAAGCCCGCTTTCCCACCAGGAGGTGGAAAGAATCAGGACTTTTTGTAAAGAAATGTTTTTTGACCCGCTTCTGCTGCCCGGCCTTCAGCCGGAAGAAAGACAAACCTACAACATGATCGGTAACGAAGATTTTTTCCATTATGTGGATGGCATTCTTGCCGGCAAACCAGCAATCATTGAAGATTATGGCTTTATGATCCATCCGGCCACTGATGACAAGCCCTACTTCGCCCAGTTCCTGAAGCTCAGTCAACTTCGGCGCCTGTCTGAAACTTTTGGCGGCGAACAGCTGCCATTCCTGGAACTGGGCTATCTCATTGTAATCGTAACCCTCGTCCAAAGTACAATCCTGGCTATCATCTTCATCATATTGCCTTTGCTCCGATTACGAAAAAGCTATCGAAGCAAAAAAGGCACTTTGATCTATTTTGCAACCCTTGGCATCGGTTACATGTTTGTGGAAATCATCCTGATACAACGTTTTGTGCTGTATTTCGGGCAGCCGGTTTATGCCATCTCAGCCGTGATCAGTACGATGCTCATCGCAAGTGGCGCGGGCAGCCTGCTTTCAGGCAAACTGCCTGCCACACCCAAACACCCTGCCATTGTTGGTGCAATCATCACTTTTTTCCTGCTGGGATACACATTGTTCCTTACTCCAATACTACAGGGGAGCATTGCAAGCACCTTGCCACTGAAGATTATCATCAGCCTGCTGCTCATTGGCATCCCTTCTTTTTTCAAAGGTATGATGTTCCCTCTGGGCATCAGGTTTTTATCTGGTTATGACGCCACCCAGGTGCCCTGGGCCTGGGGAATAAACGGTTCGGTTTCGGTGATCAGCACGTCGCTGGCCATGCTAATAGCCGTTGAAGCCGGATTCAGGGTGGTGATGGGAGTGGCCGTGATGTGTTACGCAATAGCATTCCTGGTATTTTCGTTCCACAAACTTTTTTTCAGAAAAACACACACCCGCTGTCATTCCCGCATTGTGGCCACCGCCCTTTCGCGGGGGCTGGGAACTCAGAATGACAGGTGGCACCGAACCAGTAACTGTGAACCATGAACCCTTAACCATGAACCAGAAACCAGAAACCAGAAACCAGAAACCCGTAACCGTGAACCATGAACCATAAACCCCTTATCACCAGCCTGCAAAACCCTATTGTTAAACAGGTAGTCCGGCTTCAGCAAAAAGCATCTGAGCGTGTAAAAACAGCTTTATTTGTTGCGGAAGGCCGCCGAGAAGTATCCCTTGCATTGTCGAAAGGAATTGGAATTGAACAAATTCTGATCAGCGAAGAAATTTACAGAGAAGACTCGTTTTATCCCATCGAAACTGGAGGAATTCACAAGCTAATATTTGTCAGCCGGTCGGTTTACAACAAAATGGCCTACCGCCAGGATGCAGAGGGTGTGATCATGATCGGAAAGCAAAAGCCGTTGACCCCTGACAAACTGCAGTTGCCTGAGGATGCGCTAGTCCTGGTGCTGGAAGGTGTTGAGAAGCCGGGCAACCTGGGTGCCATCTTCCGCACGGCCGATGCCGCCGGGGTCAACGCCCTGATCCTTGCCGATGCTGCTGCGGACATATACAACCCCAACGCCATTCGCGCCAGCCTGGGTTGCGTGTTTACCGTGCCAGCTGTTTCATGCAGCACACGGGATGCGATAGCCTGGCTGAAAAATTTGTCAAGGTGGCCAGGTCAAAAACTCCCAAAAATTCATGCGGCAATTTTGCAAACGGACACATTTTATTATGATATTGACATGAAGGGTGCAACAGCTTTGGTTTTTGGTGCTGAAGATACCGGCCTGACCCAAGCCTGGCGGGAAGCAGCGCATCAGCTAATAAAGATCCCAATGTCAGGAGCAATTGATTCACTCAATGTAGGAGCATCAGTGGCGGTGTTGTGTTTTGAAGCACGCAGGCAAAGGCAATAAAAAATCAAATACAGCATCAAACATCATGACCTCCTTCTTTGCAGCTCTTTTCTGAGCAAAAAAAGTTCCCTGGTGGTTTGGCCGGCCACAGACGTATTTTCTTCTGCACGCCTGATGAGGTAAGGAATAACGGTTTTTACAGGCCCATAAGGCACATACTTGCAAACATTGTAGCCGGCAGCAGCCAGGTTGTAAGAGATGTGGTCACTCATCCCCAGCAGCTGGGCAAAGGAAATATGCGCATGGTTGCGGTCAATTTTTTCGGCACAAATATATTCAATAGCTTTGCTGCAACTATCCTCGTTATGCGTTCCGATGCATACGGCCGTGTCATTTAAATTGACAAGGCATAAAATTGTCGCATCATTAAAGGCTTTGTCAGTGGCATCCTTGTCAGGATAAATGGGTGAGGCATATCCCATTTTGCGGGCACGCTCCCGCTCCTTCTCCATGTAAGCACCGCGCACCAGCTTGAAAGCAGAAAATACGCCCTTTCCCCTTGCCTTAGCAATGAAATTTTCGAGATAGGCCAGGCGATCGTGCCGATACATTTGCAAGGTGTTAAATACCAACGGCTTTGATTTATTAAATTTGAACATTAACTCTTCCACCAGTCCATCCACGACACCTTGTATCCAGCTTTCCTCCGAATCAATCATCACCGGAACATCTTTCTCAGCGGCATAAGCACTAATGGTTTCAAAACGTTTTTTAGCCTTTTCAAATTCTGCTTTTTCTGAATCATTTAAGAGTTCAGATGACTGTACTTTTTCCAGCAATCCAAAACGCGCAACACCGGTGGGTTTAAACACCGCATAAGGAATATTCTTTTCAGCAGCAGCTTTGTCAATGGTGGCGATGATCTGCGACATGGTGTAATCAAGGTCAGCTTCGTGTTCGCCCCCTTCTGCAGAATAATCCAGTATGGTTTGCACATTGGATGCACCAAGCTTGCGGATAACAGGCTCACATGCCTCAATGTTCTCACCACCGCAAAAATGGTCAAATACCGTTGGTTTCAATGCCCAACTAACGGGTATTCGCAACCACATTGCCAAACGAAGGGATAGAGAACCGATTTTTACCAGCAGCGGACTTGCAAGCATCCGGAATAGCCAGTAGGCCTTTTTCAAAGACCTGTTGTCCTTGTCTTTAAAGGCAATTTCTGTATTATTGAAATCCATTCAGTAAAAAGTTACACCCCTGGCAAAGTTTAAGCAGTGGGTTATTTAGCATTCACAAAATTATCAAATCATTAGGAATTTCAAGAAGTTTTGTTCCCTAATTGCACGGAGGAAAAAACCCATGGTCAAATAGTCGGAGGGAACGCCAGTATAAGGTATCAACTACGTACAAAAAACCCCAGGGGGTCCACAAAAGGAGTAATAATTCCCTGTTTAGAAGCAATGGCTTCTGCTTCTTCGGCAAGATCTTCAGCACATGGCAATATTGTAAGCACAGGCACATTTATTTTGTCCAGGATCCGTTCGGTATAATTCGATGAAAAAACATCCTGGAAACGATTCCCCTTCTCCGCAACAATCATGATCAGGTCAGCTTCAATTTTTTCTGAGAATCTTATAAGTGCCTCATCCCAGTCAATTTTGGGATTTATCATTAAGTCGGTGGTTGCTGAAACCCCCTTCTCCTGGAAATAATCATTTACACTTTTAAGCAAAGCTTCCTTGTTGATGATTTTGGCTTTGTTTTCGGACGACAAGAAGCCAAAGATCCTGATCTTCGCATTAAAAAATTTGGCAAAACGAGTTGCCTGCGCAACTTTCTGGGTGCTTTTCCGCGAGAAATCAATTGGAATGACAATGTTTTGAAAGCCTTTGTGTCGGTGTTTGGTTTTCACAACCAGTACCGGCACTTTTGACTTACAAACCACTTTATAAGGGTAGCTTCCAACCAGGTGGCTTACCCCTTTTTTACCGTGAACACCCATCACAACAAAAGCAGCCTCAAGCTCATCAGCAACCTCACTAATGGTATCAAAGATGTTGCCTGTCCTGATCTGGTAAGCAGCATCAAGGCCGGTAATTCCCTTGATATGAGAGGCCAGGGCTTTTAACGATTTTTTCGCAATTTGCTCCTTTTCTGACCCAATCTCTTTTTTCCCTACCACATGCAGCAAATCCAGCTTGTAACCAAAAGCTTGTGCCATGGCCATGCCATGGTTGAGTGCGTAATAGGCGACATCAGTAAAATCAAATGGAACCAGTAAAGTAGCTAGCTTCATATCAGAAATGCTTATACATCAATTTTCACCATAAAAATACAACAAAAAAACAAAAACGCAATGTCCCTTTCAAGCTTATCATTAAAAAAGACTGTACTGTAATGCACAGGTGGCAGTCGTTTAGTTTGTCTGAATCCATAAGAAAAGATGAATCCGAAACGTCATATCCGGATATTACATTCCCTGGAGCTCATAAAACAATGGGGAGCCAGGACCAATTGGAAGGCCCAGGACAATCCATACGACAAGCATCAACAACCAGGTTACCAAAAAGATTATGGTGTATGGCAGCATTGTGGCGATAATGGTGCCAATGCCGGCTTTTTTATCATAGCGTTCCATGAATGCAACGATCATGGCAAAATATGACATCATGGGTGCGATGACGTTGGTTACGCTATCTCCCACGCGATAGGCCAGCTGCGTAAACTCAGGTGAATAGCCCAGCAACATAAACATCGGGATGAACACCGGTGCCATGATGGCCCATTTGGCACTGGCGCTGCCAACAACCAGGTTTATGAAGGCTGCAACCAAAACGAGCGCGATCATCAGCGGGATTCGCCCAAAACCAAGAGAGCCAATGAAATTTGCACCCTGGATGGCAAAAATCAGTCCAAGATTAGTCCAGTTAAAGTATGCCACAAACTGTGCGGCGAAAAACACGAGAACAATGTAGGTGCCGAGTGTTGACATTGATTTGCCCATCCCGTTAATGACATCATAATTGCTTTTCAGCGTTTTGGCAGCTATGCCGTAAACGACTCCCAGGATAGCGGCAACCAAAAAAATGATGGCCACAATGCCACTCATGAACGGTGAACGCAGCAGGTCACCGGTTTCAGGATCACGCATGAATCCGGATCCGGGAATGTATGACCAGAAACCACCTTCTGATGGCACCGCGCTCCAAAGCAATAACAATGTAATGCCCACCAGTGCCCAAAAAGTAGCTCTCAGCCCTCGTCTTTCATCATCTGTAAGCTGTTTGATCTCCTCAGGCTTTGCATCACCCTTGTATTCACCCAGGCGCGGAACAACCACTTTTTCGGTGGTCCAGGTTCCAATGTAGGCAATAAAGAAGGTGGAAATAAACATAAAATAATAGTTGGCCGTCGGGTTGACATTATAGGTTGGATCAATGATGCGGGCGGCCTCTTCTGACAAGCCCGCCAGCAGCGGATCGATAGTCCCCAGCAGCAAGTTGGCCGAATAGCCGCCCGACACACCGGCAAAAGCAGCAGCAATACCGGCAATCGGGTTGCGCCCTACCGCCAGGAAGATCATGCCGCCAAGCGGAACAAGCACTACATAGCCGACTTCACTGGCCATATTTGATAAAATGCCCGCAAAGACGATGGCAAAAGTGAGCAGTTTTTTTGGTGCGGAGATAACCAGCAGGCGCAAGCCGGTTGACATCAGACCGCTGGATTCTGCAACCCCAATCCCAAGCAATGCAACGAGCACGGTACCAAGAGGTGCAAAACCAGTAAAGTTAACCACCATATTGGTCATGATCATGTGCAAACCTTCGCGGCTCAACAGGTTGAAAGCCTCCACAGTGCGTCCCGTGCCTGGGTGCACTGCCGTAACATTGAACAAAGAAGCAATGCCGCTCAGGAAAATGATGGCCAAAGCAAAAATGGCAAACAATGTGGCAGGATGCGGCAGCTTATTCCCAACCCGTTCTATGGCGCCAAGCGCCCTCGAAATCATATTGTTGTTTTCGTTATTCATAGACTGTCAAAGTTTGATTCTCTTAAAAAAAGAGCCAAATTTAATGAAAATCATGGAAACAAATCAGAATAAATGACTCGAAATTCTTCCTGCACAAGCAAACAGATCACTATTTTCATAAAAAATATCACTGCTGTCCGGGAAAAAATGTGTGCTGGCTATGAAACGCTTGATATATATCGTCCCTACGGGACTACCAATATTTTGCCCCTAACGGGGCAGTCCCGTTAGGCCGCAATAGAATTATATCGGACAGTAGTGAAAAAATATCAGATACCAGGGGTAAAAAGCCTGCCCTGGTATGTTTTGCGTTTTTCAAGCTCTTTTTCTATCAGCCCAATTACTCCATCAGAACGGATGTTTCCCCAACGCATGCCGGCAATAAGCCTCGGCGGCACCTCGCCCGAAAGCCTGTCAATGGCAATATCGGGCCTAAGCCTTTCAATAAAGGAAACCACAAAATCAACGTATTCACCGAGTTCAAAAAGGTGAAATCGCTCTGAAAAGGCTGCATATTCCTCAGCCATCAGCGTATTTTTTACGATCTGCAGCTGATGAAACTTTATGGTATTGATGGGCAGCTTATTAATACGATTTACCTGCTCAAGCATCATTTGCCTGCTCTCCCCCGGCAATCCAAAAATGAGGTGTATCCCATTAAAGATACCCCGTCCGGCAGTTGCCTCAATGGCCTTGACTGATGCCTCATAAGAATGCCCGCGATTTATGCGCTGCAAAGTCTCATCATGACAGCTTTCAACACCATATTCAACTTTTATGAAATGCCTTTTTGAAAGCGCAGCCAGGTAATCGAGCTTTTCATCATCCACACAGTCAGGGCGCGTTCCAATCACCAGCCCTGAAATATCTGGGTGCCCGAGCGCCTCTTCATAAATGCCACGCAAATGACTCAATGGAGCATGGGTATTGGAATAAGCCTGGAAATAAGCAACATATAGTTTTGCGCGCGGATAGCGTTTTTTTATAAAGGCCAAACCTTCATCAATTTGCTGCTTAATGTCTTTTTGGGGATCACAATAGGAAGGATTAAAGCCTTCGTTGTTGCAAAAAGTGCAACCACCGCGGCCCACTGTGCCATCACGATTCGGACAGCTCAGGCCGGCGTTGATGGTCAGCTTTTGCAAACGGGTTCCAAATTTTTTCCGGGCCTGGTCTGACCAGGAATTGAAACGCCGGCTGTTGTCCCATGGGTACATTAGTATATTGAAGCTTGTTTTATGAAAATTTGCTGCTGCCTGCAAATGTAATCATATTTGATTATTCCGTATCGGGTTGCGGGTTCGAGCTCCGTCCGAACCGCTTATTCCAAGAGTCATCACAAGCAGCCATAACCCTCTTTGCGACAACGCCTTATGGGGTTCATTTTGCACTTAGCGGAATTTTTATTATCTTTGCCGCTCAATAATCCGCAGTTATAATAAAATGCATTTTTTAGACATTCTTGTGTTTACTCTCTACATGATGGGAGTGATCGGTATAGGCATTTACTTCCTCATACGCAACAAGGGTGTTGACGACTATTATGTGGGTGGCCGCAAGATTGGCAGTGTACATATCGGGTTGTCCGTAGTGGCCACCGATGTAGGCGGCGGATTTTCGATAGGTCTTGGCGGCCTGGGCTTCATCATGGGACTGGCCGGTTCCTGGATGCTGTTTACCGGGCTGGTGGGCGCCTGGCTGAGCGCTGTAATACTGATCCCCCGCGTTAAGCAACTGGAGCAAACAAAGACGTTTTACACCTTTCCGCAATTCCTGGGCAGTTTCTACAATCCCAAAGTTGCTTTTCTGGCCGGCATCATATCTGCAATCGGATACCTGGGTTTTACCAGTTCACAGATCCTGGCAGGAGCCATACTGGCAGAAGCAACATTTACCCCGATGCTCGACAGGCAAACCGCCCTGATCATCATGGGTGCCATTGTGATCATCTATACGGCCATGGGAGGCATAAAGGCAGTCATTTACACAGACACCATACAGTGGATCATCCTGATGTCGGGGCTGATCTTCATTGGGATACCCATCGCCTATTACAGCGTTGGCGGGATGACGGCCATTCGCGAAGTGTTGCCACCTGAATATTTCAGCATGGCAAACATTTCGTGGCAGCAGATGCTCAACTGGGCAGTCACCATCATCCCGATATGGTTTGTGGGAATGACTTTGTACCAGCGCATCTATGCATCGCGCGACAGGCGGCAGGCACAAAGAGCGTGGTATATTGCAGGACTGTTTGAATGGCCGGTAATGGCTTTCATGGGTGTTTTGCTTGGGCTTTTTGCACGGGTGGCCATAGCACAGGGGATGTTTGCTTACCTGGGATTCGAAACGGCTGCTGATATTGATGCCGAACAGGGCTTGCCACTCCTGCTGCGAACAGTGCTGCCGGTAGGACTGATGGGCCTGATGATGGCCGCATATTTTTCGGCCATTATGTCAACCGCCGACAGCTGCCTGATGGCTTCCAGCGGGAATTTCCTGACCGACATCCTGACCAAATGGTTCAGAATACCTAAAAGTAACAAGGCATTCCTGCTGCTTTCGCAGGCACTGACATTCATACTCGGATCCATTGCACTGCTGCTGGCAACACGGATGCCCAACGTACTGGAACTGATGCTGTACTCCTATGCATTCATGGTGTCAGGCCTGTTTGTACCGGTCATAGGGGCCCTGTTTCTTAAAAAAGCAAGCCCAACGGCAGCATTTTATGCAATGCTGCTGGGCGGCGGCACAACCATCACATTGATAATTGGAGGCTGGAACCTGCCCCTGGGACTGGATCCAAACATTTTCGGCATCACACTATCACTTATGTCATTTATTTTTATTAACTTCACAATCAATAAAATAACAAAATAATGGAATACACATTTTATACCCCAAAAGACGATGTATCGGAAGATACAAAGAAAGAGATTGCAGACTTTTTGTATGAACACCTCGACCAGTTTGGCGACAAGCACGAATACATCATGAAGTGCATCAACTTTGCACTGGATGAAGAAGATAAGTTTGGCGGGTTCATACTTACATCACGTGATAAAGGCAAAATAAATGGTGCCGTGATCATTAACAAAACTGGCATGGGCGGTTACATTCCCGAAAACATCCTGGTTTACATCGCTGTTGACAAGGCTTACCGGGGCAAGGGAATTGGCAAATCATTGATGCAAAAGACCTTCGACAAGGCAGAAGGTGACATCAAGCTGCACGTCGAGCCAGAAAACCCGGCACGCTTTCTTTATGAAAAACTTGGGTTCACCAGTAAATACCTTGAAATGCGGTGGACACGCAAATAGACAGTCGTTATGGCAGAAATATCAATCAGCCGGAAAAAGCTCAAGCACAATTTTGATTTTCTTAACAAGATGTTCTCCAAAGATGACATCCAATGGGGTATCGTCACGAAATTACTTTGTGGCAACCCCATGTATATCAAAGAAGTGATCGGGCTGGGCGTCAGGGAGCTTATGGATTCGCGCATTTCAAATCTGCGTACCATCAAGCGGCTTGATCCGGACATCAAAACATACTACATCAAGCCACCGCCGCGCCGAAGCATTCGGAGCGTCGTGAAATATGCCGATGTGAGCGTTAATTCCGATCTTGAAACCTTGAAGCTGCTTTCGAAAGAAGCAAAAAGGCAGGATAAGTTGCACCAGGTCATTATTATGGTTGAAATGGGCGAGCTCAGGGAAGGCGTTATGGGTGAGGACCTGGTCAGTTTCTATGAGCAGGCTTTCGATTTGCCCAACATCGAAATACTGGGCTTTGGCACCAACCTGAATTGCCTGTATGGCGTGATGCCCTCGCGTGACAAGCTAATACAACTCAGCCTTTACAGGCAAATCGTTGAAACCAAATTTGACAAAAAGATCAAATTGCTCTCAGGTGGCACCTCTGTTACCATTCCGA
>SKOK01000018.1 GCA_007120085.1 Bacteroidales bacterium
AGGGTTACTTTGTGCGCACACTCGGCATGCACAGGGTTTATAACTCAGCTTTCATGCACATGCTCAAGAACGAAGAGAATGAAAAGTACAGGGAACTGATTACCAACACACTGGAGTTTGAACCGGAGATACTGAAGCGCTATGTGAACTTCATGAGCAACCCCGACGAAGAGACAGCCATTCAGCAATTTGGCACCGGCGACAAGTACTTCGGCGTGTGCGTGCTGATGAACACCCTGCCCGGCCTGCCCATGTTTGCCCACGGCCAGGTCGAAGGCTACACCGAAAAGTACGGCATGGAATACCAGCGCGCCTATTACAACGAACATCCCAACCAATGGCTCGTTGAGAAGCATGAAAGGGAAATATTCCCGCTTACGCAAAAGCGATACCTTTTCAGCGGTGTTTCAAACTTTAACATCTTCAACTTCTCTGACAACCACGGCATTGTCAATGAAAACGTATTCGCCTACACCAACCGATACGGCAATGAGCGCGCTCTGGTGTTGTTCAACAATAAATACGACATGGCAACAGGCCACATTAAAACTTCTGCACCTAGGTTGCAAAAGGACAATGATGAAAAACAGCTGACCGCCCTGAATCTTGGCGATGCCCTGGCGCTAAGCGGCGACCACCAGGCGTTTTACATTGCGAGGGAGCACGTCTCCGGCCAGGAATACCTCTTCAGCGGTGAAGAGATTCACCACAGGGGACTATCCTGGCAGCTCAGGGGTTTTGAATACCGCATTTTTATTGATTTCAGGGAAATCTTTGACAAAGACGGTGAAGTGGCAACACTTCATGAACGCTTGCAATCACAAGGAGTGCCCTCTGTGCGAGAAACCCTCGCCCTGCAGAAACTGCAAAAAACACACCAGGCTTTCATGGAAATATTCAACCCTGAATCCATAGAATTCCTGGTCAGCAACCTCATCCAGGGGGGGTACACCGAACAGCGCCCGAAGGAGCAGGATATCATCGTAAGGCGTTTTACATCTTTTGTAAGACAAATATGCGAAGAACAGGGGATTGACGACTTTTCGTCAACAGCAAGCAGGCTGTTTTCAGCAAAGCTGGATGCCATTCGTGAAGCAATGACTGAAACTCATGCATTACAAAACAGGTTCAAACAGGTTCCCGGAGAGCTTGCCAGGGAAGAGCTTAAGGGATTTCCCGATCAAATGCTAATGCTCAGCTCTGTCAACAACTACCGCGAAAACAGTGTAATTTACATTATTTTGCAAGTGTTACAAAGCCTTGAAGAGGCACTCCCGGAAAACATGGACATGGCATCTTTCATGAACAAACTGATGTTGCACAAACCGATACGCGAACTGCTTGCCCACAGTGGCAAGAGTCGCGAGAACATTGAGAAAGACATGCTGCTGATGAGCATCCTTCAAAAATATGGCGGAGATCTTTTTGATTTTTCAAGCGACCAGGAGGAACCAGGGGTTTCTGACAAAGAGATGACACCTCAGCCAGGGGTACAAAAAGTGAAGCTGGCCTTAAAGATGCTTGCTGACCCCATGGTAGCAGCTTACATTGGTGCCAACGAATATGAAGGCATATGGTATTACAGCAAGGAGGGCTTCGAACATTTATGCAAATGGCTGTTTACGCTCGCATATCACGACTATTTCACAAGACCTCAGCTTGCCAAAGACACTTTTACACTGCAAAACACCGTAAAGGGGTCAACATTGTTTTACCTGCTCTCACAACGGCTTTCGGCCAATGCAGGCTACAGGCTTGATCAGTTGACAGAAAGCCTGCAGGCAGCAGCAAAACGCTAGACCCGGATAGCAAAACCGGCAAATCCGCTTTTGTGATCGTTTACAGCGGGTTTGTAAGGTCAAAATCGGCCTGGAAAACGATTTCTCCTGAATAAAGCAGGCGGTAGGAAAAGTTTGTCATGTCCTCATCAAGGATGACGTGCCACTCGCGGCCAAAGTGCCCCTCCAGCAGATCCCTTGAGTACTGATCCTTAGGGAAATACTGGGCATAAGCTGTGCCATTGCCATCGGCATAACCCCCATAGAGTGTTTGATCGTGGGGCGTTCCATCAGGATAGCTGTGATCGTGGCGGAACCGAAGGCGACCATCCTCGTTGAGAAACATCCAGGTGCGTGAAGTGTCATCAGACAGGTGAAACGGGATGTGCACGTGGTCGTCTTCGCAAACGGTAACGTGCATTACAAAATCGAGATGCGCCCAGCTCTCGCGGCCTTCCTGCATATAGGTTTCAGCACCACGAAACGATTGCCCGCAAAGGCTTGCCAGGTTATCCAGGAAGGCCTGTTCTTCAGGCTTTAATGCAACAACTGCATCTTTTTCTTCAGTCTGCTCAGCAGCCTCACGCGGCGCTTGCCCGCACGATGCAAAAACGATTGCAAAAACAATAATCAACAGGTAATTTTTCTTCATTGTTGTTGGTTTTAATTGGTTTAATGATAGTTAGAGACTGCGAACTTACATATTTTTTGTGGAATTTTAATGCTTTATTTGATTAATCATTCAACTAGTTAATTGCAGAAGCATGTTTATTCACCAAAATAAAAAATCAAGATGTGTGTAACATTTCCCCCTCCCCTGCCGTCATACCCACGAACCAATAAAAAAAACGGCAAAATGACCACAAAAAAAAGCACCCAACGGCCCCTGTTGTTATTAATATTCATAGCAAGCGGTCTTTTTCTTCAGTCCTGTACCTTCGGTGCAGGCAACGTCATTAAAGGTGACGGCAATGTAATTACCACGACCCACGAAGTGGGAGATTTCAAAGGCATCGACATTCAAGGCGTTTTCAACATCACCCTCATTCCCGGTGAAGGAATGCCTGTTGTGCTTGAAACGGATGAGAACCTCCAGGAGCTGATCAGCATCAAAGTCCGCAACAAGACTTTATATGTAAGCCAGACGAAAGATGGCGTATTCCGGCATACCAAAATGGAACTTCAAATCCCTTATTCAGCGATCGAAAGAATCAACGTAGGTGGTGCCTGCAAGCTTTTTTCCGACGATGCCTTAGTTGCTGAAAAGATGCTATTTGACATCAGCGGAGCCGCTGACATTGATCTGACACTTGATGTCGCCAGCCTCCAAACAAGCGTCTCCGGAGCTGCAAACATCAGGTTTGATGGCCGGGCCGACAAGCACAATGCCCGCTTGTCGGGTGCCAGCAACATCCGCGCCGAAGAGCTTCACACCCTTGACACACGCATCAGTTTATCCGGAGCAGGTTCTGCCAACATTCACGCTTCTGAAACGCTTGATGCCTCACTAAGCGGCGTAGGAAGCATCAGGTACTACGGAGAACCGAGAAATATCAAAATCAACAAGTCGGGCATTGGCTCAATCCGGGCAGCCAAATAGAAAAGCAAAAAATTGCAACCAATTAAACAAGAACCATAAAAATTTTGAATCATGAAAACAAGAAAACTTATCCAAAGCCTTTTATTGTCAGCGCTGCTGCTGATCCCTGCCAGCCTGAAAGCCCAAACAGCAACCCAGGAAAGATTTGACGAAGCCTTTACCGGTGTCAGCACCAGCAGTGTATTTAAGGTGTTCCTCAGCCAGGGCGATGCCTTCTCCGTTGAAGTGACGGCCGATGAAGAACACATGGAATATATTGAAACCGTCGTGCAAGAAGGTATTCTGCACATTGACTACACCCGCCGGGCACGCAACCTCCGCGGGCTGGTGGTGCGCATTACAGCACCTGAGTATGCCTTTATTGCTGCCAGTGGGGCGTCTGAAGTCCACAGCGAACACAAACTCGAAGCACCCGCCATGGAGCTGTCAGTGTCGGGGGCATCCAAAATGAACATCGACCTGAAAACCGGTGAATTGACCACCAGTGCAAGCGGCGCATCCGGCATAACACTCAAAGGTGAAGCCGGCACACATTATCTTGTTGCAAGCGGTGTATCTTCCGTAAGGGCTTACAACCTCGAAACACACACAACAGACGTAACAAGCTCAGGTACCAGCAGTGTACACATAACCGTGCTTGACACAATAACCGCTGATGCCAGTGGCACCTCTTCCATCACCGTAAGGGGCAATCCGCCAAACGCCCAATACACAGCAACAACCGCTGCCTCAGTTAGAGGCATCAGGAATACCCAAACGCAAACTTCTGAAATCATTGATGAAACTGACACGCTTGTCGTTAGAGTAGGCCAGAGAGAAGTGGTCATCATAGATGGCAGGCGTCCTGAAGTAAGGACCCGAATCAGGCCCAGGGCCAGCTGGAGCGACACCTGGACAGGCTTCTACCTCGGCGTGAATGGCTACTTGACATCCGGCAACAGCCTTGACCTTCCTGAAGAGTATGATTTCATGGACCTGGAATACAACAATTCCATCTCCGTAAACCTCAACCTGTGGCAGCAAAACCTGGCCATTGCCCGCGGTCACAAAAGCGCCCTGGGCCTGGTAACTGGTCTTGGTGTGGGCTGGAACAACTACCGCTTTGAGAAAAACACCCGGCTGGTACATGAAGAAAACGAACTCGGACATTTTGAAGACGAGATCAACTTTCGCAAAAACAAGCTTACCGTGAGCCATCTGAACGTCCCGCTGATGCTTGAATTCCAGGCAGGCCAAGGAAGTCCCGGAAGCCAGTTCCATATGGCAGCAGGCTTTAACCTGGGTGTGCGCCTCAGAAGCCATACAAAATATGTTTACACCGTTGACGGAAGCAAGGAGAAGGAGAAAGACTTCAAAAGCTACCACCTTGTTCCCCTGCGGTATGAAGCCATCGCACGCATCGGATGGGGCCGCATTAACCTCTTCGCCAGCTACTCGCTCAACTCCATGTTCAGAGACGAAAGAGGACCGGAACTCTACCCTGTTAGTATTGGCCTGAGGATACTAAACTTTTAATTCCTGTTGCAAATTATTGATATTCTTGTTGTTGTTTTTGGGAAAGCAGCCGGTTTTATTTCCGGTTGCTTTTTTTATTCCATAATCATTGAAATGTTTATTTTTGTAAAAACGAAAATCTTATGTCAGGACATAGCAAATGGTCAACCATCAAGCGGAAAAAGGGTGCACTGGACGCCAAACGCTCCAAGATCTTCTCTCGCATCATTAAAGAGATCAACATAGCAGTAAAGGAAGGAGGCAATGACCCCGAAGGCAACCCCCGTCTCAGGCTGGCAATAGCCAACGCCAAGGGGGCTAACATGCCCAAAGACAATATCCAGCGTGCCATTTCGAAGGCCGGCGAAAAAGATGCAACCAATTTCCAGGAGGTTACCTACGAGGCATATGCCAACCACGGCGTTGCCGTATATGTGGAGTGCCTCACCGATAACCAGCAACGCACCGTGGCCGCCGTCCGCTCCTACCTCAACAAGCACAACGGAAAACTTGAAACAAACGGTGCACTCAGCTTCCTCTTCGACAGAAAAGGTGTTTTCACCATAAATGAAAACATAGTAAATGAAAAAGGCCTGGATGAGGATGACTTTATGATGGAAGTGATAGATGCCGGTGCTGAAGAAGTTGAACACGAAGACGGGTTTTACAACATCTACACTGTTATGGAAGACTTTGGAAGCATGATGAAAAAGCTGGAGGAGATCGACATTGAAGCTGAAAATGCTCAACTGCAAAGGATTCCCAGGACAACAGTCAAGCTGGATAAAGAATCAGCCCAGGGAGTCCTGAAGCTCATCGACATGATCGAAGAAGACGATGACGTCCAAAATGTGTTTCACAACCTTGAACTTACAGATGAGATGATGGAGGACATGTAGTGTTCCGAATTGCAAGAGTGCCTGAAATTTTCGTCTGTTATACCCACTGCCAATAAACCTGCCTTGGCCGATCAAATCTTTTTGCCTACAAAGCCGGAATGGCGTCTATCAGCTTTTTGGTATAATCGCTTTTAGGATTCGCATACAGTGCATCGGCATCATTCAGCTCCTCGATGCGGCCATTCTTCATCACGATGAGGCGGTCTGACATATATTTCACGACCGATAAGTCGTGAGATATGAATATGTAAGTCAGGCCAAACTCCCTTTTCAGATCATTGAGCAGGTTCAGCACCTGTGCCTGCACTGACACATCGAGTGCTGAAACCGATTCATCGCAGACGATAAACTCAGGTTCGAGGGCCAAAGCCCTGGCAATGCAGATGCGCTGACGTTGCCCACCCGAAAACTCGTGCGGATAGCGGTGATAGTGGCTTTCCTCCAGGCCAACCTTTTCGAGCAGCTCAACGATCCTTTGCTTTCGGGCTTTGTTGCTGTTCATCACACTGTGCACGCGCATGGGTTCAAGGATGGCATTGCCCACGCTCAACCCTGGTGTTAATGAGGCGTAGGGATCCTGGAAGATGATCTGCATCTTCGGACGCAACCTTCTGAGTGCCGGGGCTGAGAGCCGGGCAACATCAACACCTTTAAAAAATACTTGACCTGATTGAGGGCTTATCAGACGCAGGATGCTGCGCCCCAGGGTCGTTTTACCGCAACCACTCTCCCCTACCAGCCCCAGGGTCTCACCACGATACACGGAAAAGCTGATGTCCTCCACGGCTTTGAAGTAACTGAGCGGCCGCCCCCAAAGGCTTTTCTTAGTGACATAATAAGTCCGCAGGTTTTTCACCTCCAGCAGAGGTGTTTCATCCCTGGCAAACAAGGGATCACCGGCTTGATGATTTGACGAGGCCGCGCTGATTTCCCTGGCAGTATGGGCGTCGCCAGGGACAGGCTGTGGTGGCTTTCCAGGGTTCTCAACACCTGTCTCATTTATCAGGAAGTCATCTACAACGGCCAGGCGCTGAGGCCTGCCTTCGATTGGCGGCCGACAGGCAATCAGGGCTTTGGTATATGGGTGTGAGGGGGCTGAAAACAGTTTCTCAACCGCTGCGTGCTCAACGATCCTGCCAAGGCGCATAACAGCCGCTTTGGAAGCGATCTGCTTAACCACGCCCAGGTCATGAGAGATGAACAAGATGGCCATGCCGTATTTTTCCTGCAGCCTGCGCATCAGGTCCAGAATGCTTTTTTGTACCGTGACGTCCAAAGCCGTAGTAGGCTCATCGGCAATTAACAGTGAAGGTTTGCATGCCATCGCCATGGCGATCATCACCCGTTGCTTTTGCCCGCCCGACAGCTCGTGTGGCCAGGCACGGAACGCACCTTCAGGGTCAGGGAGAAGCACCTCACTAAACAAGTCCAGCACAATTTGTCTTGCTTGCTTATCGTCAGACTGCCTGTGCCACAACAAGCTTTCCATAACCTGGACACCACAGCGCTTCACCGGATTGAGTGACGTCATCGGCTCCTGGAAAATCATCGAGAGATGACGCCCTCGGATGTCCTGCATCTCGCGGTCATTCAAGCTCAAAAGGTTAATCCTGCCGAGCCCTGGATGGCGGAACCATATTTCCCCGGATGTGATCCGTCCAGCACTCCGGCTCAGCAAACGCATTACTGACAAGGCCGTAACCGATTTGCCCGAGCCAGACTCGCCCACTAAGGCCATAGACTCCCCTGCCATCAAATCAAAACCAATACCTTTTACAGCCTGCGTGATGCCGGCTTCGGTAATAAACTCAACCGAAAGGTCGTTTATGGAGAGTAAGGGCTTTTTGTGCATTGATCCTGTTTTAACATGCAAACCTACAAATTCTAAACCAGTCAAAAGCATACGGAGCAGAAATATATTTTTTCATATGCAATGAATCCATTATCTTTGAATCGAATAAAACCATCACCAATTCATTGACTTAATTTATTAATTGCCTCAAAGGCACAAACACGACAAGATGCACAAATCTCATCTTAACCTTTTGATCATCCTGGTAGCTGCAATGCTGGCAACAGCTTGCGGTCCGCGCACCCAGCACACCGAAGAAAGTCCAGAGCCTGTTGAAAGAATGCTCATTTCCGAAACACACCAGGCTTTTTTTGACAACCTGGCATCCCTATGCGGCAACTCTTATGCCGGTGAACAGATATACAGAAGTCATCACGCTTCCGGATGGG
>SKOK01000034.1 GCA_007120085.1 Bacteroidales bacterium
AGAATTTCCGCCCGCTTTTCGCTGGGGCCTGCGCAGGATGCAAAGACAAATACGCCCAATGCAATCCAGATCATCATTTTTGATTTTTTCATAATTCGCTTTTTTAAAATCATAGAATATACTGATTAACAATTTTGTGTGTGGCATTAAAACAAATTACATAAACAATTGTTTGTCCTTTTTGATTTTTATTCCAAAAAATGAGTTGTGAATTTTGTAACAAATTGCAAAAAGACTATATTTGCCCATCCAAAATTCCGTTCTGATCAGATCAGCAAAAATTGAAGAGATTAATTTTTCAAAATGCTTTGTTTCAGGATCATTTTTTCTATTTTTGCATCTTGTTGGAATAAAGCCACTTTTTGGAATAACGCCATTTTATAAATCAAACCGCTATGCAGAAAAAACTTCAGGAGCTCACCGAAAAGATCTACCGTGAAGGGGTAGAAAAAGCCAACCAGGAGGCTGAAAAGATTGTGTCTGACGCTAAACAGCAGGCAGAAGAATTGTTGTCGAAGTCCCAAAAAAAGGCTGAGTCAATTATCGAAAATGCGAATAAGGAAGCAGAAGACTTAAAAAAGAACGCCCTCAACGAACTACAGCTGGCGGCACGCCAGGCCATCTCGGATGTCAAGCAACAGGTGGTGAGCTTGATTCAGGCCAAAACCATTGAACCTGAAACAAAAGCTGCATTCAAAGAGGCTGATTTTACCAAAAACATCATTCAGACCATTGTTGCCAACTGGGATCCGGCAAGCGGAGACAATGTTGAGCTGCAGGTGCTGCTGCCTGAGGCAGAAAAGAAAAAATTCGAAGCTTACTTCAAGGGCAAGGCCGCCCAGGTACTTACAGGAGGCGTAGAAATTGAATTCAGCGAGCGCATCAAGGGAGGATTCACAATCGGCCCGAAAAATGGCGGATACCTAATCTCCTTCTCAGATGAAGACTTCGATAATTTTTTCAAAACATATATGCGCCCCAGGCTTATACAAATGCTTTTTGAAAAGTAAATACACAGCAGTATCACTAACAAAAAGATTTTTTTGCAAATCAAAAAGCCAAAGTCAGTGAAGCGTAATTATTATTATCTGGTTGCAGGACTCCAGGACATTAGCCTGGACATTCACAAGCTGACATTCAATCAGCTAGCATTCAGGGATGAACTTAAACAGCATTTACACCCGAACGACCATAAGCTGGCAGAGCTTCTCTTTCTGCCCTACGACAACACCAACCTGCTGACATTGCTTAACAAGTCTGACAAGGACTTCCTTGAAAAAGGCAATTACTCTCGCGAGCAGCTTGAAGAAAACATCAAGGAACCCACTGATCTTCCGGAATACATGATGCGTTTCATTGCCGGATTCAAAGCCAAGGAGCCCATATACCCTGATATGAGCCCCGAAAACGAACTCACCACCCTCTTATATGATGAGCTGACAGAAACTGTTTCAAATGAATTCCTCAAAGACTGGTTTCAGTTTGAGCTGAATGTCAGAAACATCATGACCGCTCTCAATGCACGCAAATACAA
The DNA here is from genome assembly GCA_007120085.1 of Bacteroidales bacterium. Classification (GTDB taxonomy): domain Bacteria; phylum Bacteroidota; class Bacteroidia; order Bacteroidales; family UBA7960; genus PUPG01. The sequence goes on from SKOK01000034.1 coordinate 1,535, forward strand.
AGTGCCATATGAGCAACAGCTTATAGGTACTGGTGAGACCTCAGAAACCATCAGGAAGAGTCATGCCCGTGACTTTGGATTGAGCAGTGAGCTGGAATATATGGAAGAGCTGATCGCCATTTCCTGCAAGGATGACATCAGGGAGCGGGAACAGGCCATCGACGAATTAAAGTGGAAATACTTAGATGAAGCCATTTTCTTTCACTATTTCACAATAGAGAAGATTCTGGCTTTCATAATTAAACTCGGCATGATCGAAAGGTGGCTAAGCATTGACAAGGATCACAGCAACGAGCTGTTTAAAAAGTTATTGAAAGAGCTGCAGGCCAGCTATGAATTACCTGAAACATTTACAGAAAAATAGATATTTATGAACACGATTGGGAATGTAACCGGCATTATTGCCAACCTGGTGGTTGTAGAAACAGAGGGCACCACGGCACAAAACGAGATCTGTTTTATTAAGCACGGAGACACAAGGTTGATGGCCGAGGTGATCAAAGTGGTTGGAAACAAATCTTACATACAGGTTTTTGAAAGCACCAGGGGCCTGAAAGTAGGTACAGAGGTAGAATTCATGGGACATATGCTTGAAGTAACGCTTGGCCCCGGCATCCTCTCGAAAAACTTCGATGGGCTGCAAAACGACCTGAATAAAATGGATGGCGTCTTCCTGAAAAGGGGTCAATACACCGATCCGCTTGACATGGATAAAGAATTCGACTTCAAGGGGCTTGCCAAAAAGGGTGACAAAGTGGTTGCCGGCTCATGGCTGGGAGAGGTGAAGGAGAACTGGATCCCCCACAAAATAATGGTACCTTTCACATTCAAGGGTGAATACACCCTAAAAAGCATCAAGGAGGATGGTTCTTATAAACCAGCTGAAACAATCGCCGTGCTGACCGACAACGACGGCAGGGAGCACGAAGTAACAATGGTGCAGAAGTGGCCGGTAAAGGTGCCAATCAAAGCCTACAAACACAAGCCGCGGCCATTTAAAATCCTGGAAACGGGCATCCGTGTAATGGACACCCTGAACCCCATTGCCGAAGGTGGTACCGGCTTTATCCCCGGTCCTTTTGGCTCAGGAAAAACGGTTCTGCAGCACAACCTGTCAAAAAATGCCGAAGCCGACCTGGTGGTCATCGCCGCCTGCGGTGAGCGCGCCAACGAGGTGGTTGAGATCTTTACCGAGTTCCCCGAGCTCGACGACCCCCGCAGCGGACGCAAACTGATGGAGCGCACCACCATCATTGCAAACACTTCCAATATGCCGGTGGCCGCACGCGAAGCATCAGTTTACACAGCCATGACCATATCTGAATACTACCGGGCCATGGGACTGAAGGTGCTTTTGCTGGCCGACTCCACATCACGCTGGGCACAGGCACTGCGCGAAATGTCGAACCGCATGGAAGAGCTGCCCGGCCCCGACGGTTTTCCAATGGACCTGTCAGCCATCATCGCAAACTTCTATGCCCGCGCAGGCTTTGTTTACCTGCCCAACGACGAGACCGGATCCATCACGTTCATCGGAACCGTATCACCTGCCGGAGGTAACCTCAAAGAACCTGTTACCGAGTCAACGAAAAAAGTGGCACGCTGCTTTTATGCACTGTCACAAGACCGTGCTGATAGCAAACGCTACCCGGCCATCGACCCCATCGACAGCTATTCAAAATACCTGGAATACCCGGAAATCGCCGAATATCTTAATAAAACCATTGCCGAAAACTGGACGGAAAGCGTTTTCAAAGCAAAAGACATCCTGCTCAGGGGCAAAGAGGCATACGAACAGATTAACATCCTCGGCGACGATGGTGTGCCCCTCAACTACCACATCAGGTACTGGAAATCAGAGCTTATCGACTTTGCCATCCTGCAACAAGATGCATTTGACAAGATTGACGCCTCCTCATCGCTGGAACGGCAAAACTTTATGCTGCAAAGAACCCTTGAGATTACCGATATGGAGTTTGATTTTGAGTCGTTCGAAGATGTAGGCCCCTATTTCAAGCGTCTTATCAATGCCTTAAAGCAAATGAACTACTCTGAATATGATTCCGACCAGTTCGAAAACAACAAAAAGGAACTTGAAAGCATCCTGAAGGAACAAGAAAAAGAAGCCGTAACACAATAATTCAATAATGACAGGGCTTGACCTGTCACCAAAGAACAGGGCTTGACCTGTCAACCCGATAAACTATGGAAAAAGAAACAAAAGCATTTCAGCGCATTTACACAAAGCTGTATCAGCTTACCAAGGCCACTGTCACCCTGCAAGCAAAGGGAGTAGGTTATGATGAGCTGGCCATCGTTGATGGCCGCCTGGCACAGGTGGTAAAGATCATGGGCGATATGGTGACACTGCAGATCTTTGGCGGCACAGAAGGGATTGCCACCAATGCAGAGGTTATCTTCGCCGGGAAGTCACCAACCTTGAAAGTGAGTGACGATCTGGCCGGCCGCTTTTTTAATGCCTATGGCGAACCCATGGAGGGCGGAGAGATCATGGGCGAAGAGCGCGAGATTGGCGGACCCAGTGTGAACCCGGTCCGAAGAAAGCAGCCATCGGAGTTTATCCCGACCGGGATTGCCGGCATCGACCTCAACAATGCACTGGTGACCGGACAAAAGATCCCTTTCTTTGCCGACCCCGACCAGCCCTTTAACCAGGTGATGGCCATGGTAGCCCTGCGCGCCAAGGCCGATAAGATCATCCTGGCCGGCATGGGCCTTACACGCGACGACTATCTATACTTCAAAAATGTGTTTGACAATGCCGGCGCCCTGGATCGCATCGTAGGTTTTATCAATACCACGGAAGACCCGCCGGTCGAAAGGCTGCTTGTGCCCGACATGGCACTGACCGCCGCCGAATACTTTGCTGACGAAAAGAATGAGAAAGTACTTGTGTTGCTTACCGACATGACCCTCTACTCTGATGCCCTGAGTATCGTGTCAAACCGCATGGACCAGATCCCGTCCAAAGACTCCATGCCCGGATCCCTCTATTCCGACCTGGCCCGCCTGTATGAAAAAGCGGTGCAGTTCCCGGATGGCGGCTCCATCACCATCATCGCAGTAACGACATTGTCAGGTGGCGACATCACCCATGCCGTTCCGGATAACACCGGATACATCACCGAGGGGCAGCTTTTCCTTCGGAAAGACAGCGATATCGGGAAAGTGATCGTGGACCCCTTTAGGAGCTTGTCGCGCCTCAAGCAGCTGGTGATCGGCAAAAAAACCAGGGAAGACCACCCGCAGGTGATGAATGCCGCCGTAAGGCTGTATGCCGATGCTGCCAATGCCAAAACCAAGCAGGAAAATGGCTTCGACCTCACCGATTATGACGAGCGCTCCCTCGAATTCGCAAAAGGCTATTCCGAAAAACTACTGGCCATCGATGTGAATATCGAAACTGATGCGATGCTGGAAACCGCATATGACCTCTTTGAAAAACACTTCACACCGGCCGAGGTGGGCATCCGCCAGGAGTTTGTTGAAAAATACTGGAAGAAAAACGGCAAATAATCATTGCAACACAAAGGAATTAAGCAACTATGGCCATAAAATTCCAATACAATAAAACCTATCTTCAGCGATTGAAGAAGCAGCTTGCCGTGAGGGAAAAGGCATTACCTACCCTGAAAAACAAGGAAGCTGCCCTGCGCAGCGAGGTAAAAAAAGCAAAAGAATCTGCTGAAGCATTTGACCAAAAGCTGGAAAAACAGTTACAAGCCTATCAGCACGCAATTGCGCTTTGGGATGAGTTTGACAATGAATTGGTCAGGATAGAAGACGTGGAGCTGTCTGTCAAGAAAATCGCCGGTGTAAAAACACCCGTGCTCGAAGAAGTCAAATTTTCCATTAAGGAGTTTAGCCTCTTTAACAGGCCCAACTGGTACCTCGATGGCATCAGCATCGTAAAGCAACTGGCCCAGACAGCCATCGAAAGGGAAGTTTTTTTTCAGAAAATGCAGCTGCTCGACCATGCACGCAAAAAAACCACACAGAAAGTGAACCTCTACGAAAAGGTTCAGATTCCAGGCTTTGAAGAAGCCATCCTCAAAATAAAACGCTACCTGGAAGATGAAGAAAACCTGTCCAAGGCAGCACAGAAAATCGTTAAGAACAGACTGGAAAATTCGGAGGCAAGCGTATGATCGTTCCAATGCATAAGTTCTCCTTCCTGGTCTTTCACAAAGACTATGAAGATTTCCTCGAAAAAGTGCGGGATATCGGTGTTGTGCACCTGATCGAAAAACAGGAAGATGTTTCTGACACCGTACGGGAAAAATATGACCTGATCAAGCGCATCCAGGCAGCAGTTAAGTTATTGATCAAGCGGAAACCCGCGCAGGAAGCGACCGCTGTTGAATCCATTGATGGCAAAGAATCGTTTGTTAAAGTCAGTAAGTTATTTTCAAAACTGGAAGAAAAGTTCCAGCATCTGACTTTGCTCGACAAGGAGATCAGCCAGGTAAAGCCGTGGGGCGATTATTCCAAAGAGACATTAAAAAAACTGGCACAGGAAGGCCTGAATGTTAAATTCTACAGTGTCGCAGCAAGCCGTTTTAAAGAAGCCTGGTTTGACGAACATCCCATAGAAGTGATTGGCAGTCAAGCCGGCCAGATTTACTTTGTTTACTTTCAACAGGGTGATGACGAAGCTGTTATTGATGCTGAAGAGATGCGCCCCCCTGAACGCCCCCTGTCAGAGCTCTTCTACTATAAGAAAAGACTGGAAAAAGACATTGAAGAGCTGAATGCTGAGCTGGACCAGCATGCCACTGTCAACCTCGAAGCCATCAAGACTTACGGCTACCAGGTAAAAGAGTCGGTCGATTACCAGAATGCCATTGAGAACACTGAAAAACAGGCCGACGAAAAAGTGATGCTTGTCGAGGGCTGGGTGCCGGAAGAAAGACGAGCCGAACTCATCGCATACCTTGAAAAAAGCAATAGCTTATATGTGGTTCAAGAGCCCGAAAAGGAAGAAAAGGTGCCCATTTTGCTTAAAAACAAGAAGTTTGCCAAAAAATTTGAGATGCTGGGCGACCTGTATTCTCTCCCATCCTATAAAGAGCTTGACATGACACCGTTTTTCGCACCGTTTTATGTAGTGTTCTTTGGGTTCTGCCTTGGCGATGCAGGCTATGGTATTCTGATGGCCGTGGCTTCGCTGCTGCTGAAGAAAAAAGTACAAAAGGAGCTGAAGCAAGTCATGGGACTGGTGTTCTACCTTGGCGTTTCTACCTTCGTCTTTGGTGTGATCTCAGGTGTCTTCTTTGGCATCCCGCTCTTTGAAACCAACTTGCCCGTTTACCGGGATCTGGCTCTGCGCTTCGAACAGCAAGGCACGGATATCAACATGCTGCTGTTTAATCTTTCGCTGGTACTCGGTGGGATACAAATCATCTTCGGGCTGGTCTTGAAGCTGATCAACGAAACCCGCCAAATGGGCTGGAAATTTGCCGTTGGCACGGCTGGATGGCTGTTGCTGATCATCGGCGGACTCGGGATTTATGGCTACAGCCTGCTGGCCGAAGTGCCAATGGCCGAATTGATGACTGCCTTCTATGTGCTGCTGGGTGTCAGTGGCGTGATGATCCTCTTCCTTAACAACATGACCAGAAACGTGTTCGTCAACCTGGGAGCCGGATTGTGGAATACCTACAATATGATTACCGGCATCCTTGGCGACATGCTCTCATATATCCGCCTGTTTGCACTGGGTATCTCCAGCGCCATAATGGGCTTTGTTTTCAACAGCCTGGCCGTTGAAATGAGCGGTAACATTCCGGTGATCAGCATCCTGGTGATGATCATTATCCTGTTGATCGGTCATAGTATTAACATCTTCATGTCAGGCCTGGGAGCCTTCGTGCATCCCATGCGCCTTACCTTTGTTGAGTTTTATAAGAATGCCGGATTCAAAGGAGGCGGAAAACAATATCAACCATTTAAGAAAATTACTTAAACATTATCATAAACATTAACTCAAAATCTTTCTAAAACTATGGAACCAATTATTTTAGCCTATATTGGCGTTGGACTGATGATCGCATTGGCCGGGATCGGCAGTGCCTTTGGTGTTTCAATGGGTGGCAATGCATCTATTGGCGCATTGAAAAAGAACGATGAAGCGTTTGGTAACTATATGATCCTGAGCGCATTGCCCGGAACGCAGGGTTTGTATGGCTTTATGGGATTCTTTATCCTTTCCGGACACCTGGTTGCAGGCATGAGCTGGGCTACCGCAGCAGCAATCTTTGGAGCAGGTCTGGCCCTTGGATTGGTCGGTTTGCTCTCCGGAATCCGCCAGGGACAAGTGTGCGCCAACGGTATTGCAGCCATCGGCTCAGGACATAACGTCTTCGGCAACACAATGATTCTCGCCGTATTCCC
>SKOK01000215.1 GCA_007120085.1 Bacteroidales bacterium
ACGATGCGATCGCCGGGCATCAGGCCCGCCCGCTCGCTGGGCCCGCCGGCAATGGGCTCAATCACCACCACGGTGTCCTTGATCATATTGAACTCGATGCCAATGCCCTCGAAGCTGCCCATCAGCGGGTCGTTCACCCGCCTGAAACTCGATGCCGGGATATAGGAAGAATGTGGGTCAAGATTTCTGAGCAAGGTGCGGATGGTTTCTTCTGTAAGCTCTTCACGCGAAATAGTGTCAACATATGAATCATAAATATAATTCATTACATCATTCACCTTGTTATGACGATCGAGGCCAATGGAGAAAAAACGGTTTTCCGTGTTCTCACCCCTGGGCGTACGCAAATGCAGGCCCAGCAAAAAACCAGCGGCCAGCACAAGGCCAAGCACAATGGGTAAATATATCCTTGAAATTTTATTCATAAAGCAATTTTACCGGGCAAGCCCGGAGGTTTATACAAGTCTGTTCATCAATAACTGAACCAGCTTCATGCGAAATTAATCATAAAAGACCTGCTCTAATGTTATTTTTTCTTAAAAGCCTTTTTGCCAGTCGCTTACAATGTTTCTTTGATTTTTTTGATGAGGTTGCTGGTGGAGTACCCCCGCAGCAATGGCAAAGTAACCACCTCCCCTTTGTTTTTGTGCACAACGTCGGCGCCAACGATGTCATCCACCTGCCAGTCGTCACCTTTGATGAGCAGGTCGGGCAGGATGTTGTTGATCAGTTGAGCCGGTGTGTCTTCTTTAAAAAGTACGACGGCATCTACAAACGACAGGGCGGCAAGGATCTTGGCTCGGGCATCCTGGTCGTTGACAGGCCGGCCGGAGCCCTTCAGGCGGCGCACGGAGTCGTCGGTGTTCAGGCCAACGATCAGGATATTGGCCGCATCGGCCGCGCGGGCCAGGTAATCGACGTGGCCTGCGTGGAGAATATCGAAACAACCGTTTGTGAAAGCAATCCTGCGGTCATGAAAACGATGGTAGTGAATCATACGGCTGAGCCGATCCGCTTCCTCCGGCTGAAAAATCTTGCGCTGTAAGTGTTCGTGTTTCATATGTTTATATTTGCGTAAGTGGTTGTATGCTTGCGTCTTGTATTTTTTTTTTAGATGGCGAATGGATGTTAGAAGTTAGAAGTTAGAAGTTAGAAGTTAGATGTTAGATTTTCTTTTTCCACCCTCTAACTTCGAGCTTCCAGCTTCGAGCTTTTGTTCTGTACAGAGAGCATGATCCACGAAAATACACCTGCAACAAGATTCACGATGATCTGGTTTGCGTGTGTAATATAGGCGTATGAAGTGGCTGATTCGGATGCGATGCCATAGAGTTCGGTCAGCGTGATGATGGTCAGGAAGTGATAGGTGCCGATACCGCCGGGCACTGGTGCCAGGATGCCAAGGCTGCCAACGGCGAGCAAGGTAAACCCAACATAAGGCGAAAGGTGCGAAGTGGCGGGTATGGCAAAAAAACAGAGATAAACAGTGAGGTAATACAGCCCCCAGATCAATATGGATTGCAGGATGAACCAGTGCTTTCCACGCATTCTTTTTATGGTTTTGATGCCGTTAAGAAATCCACTGAACTGCCTTTTTACCTTATACAGGAAGCTGCCTTGATCCGGATTGGAAAGCTTTTTCCGAAGGATCAGGATGGTGGCAATTGTGATGGCAACGGCAGCAACCGCGATGATTGCCAGCAAGATCCAGTTGTCAGCAGTTTTTTCGAGGAGGGGTGACCAGAAAATCCGTTTGATGAAACTCCTTAAAAAGTTGAACTGAAAAACAATGGTTATGAATACGATGGCAATAAGTGTAAAGAAGTCAAACACGCGTTCGCCGACAACGGTGCCGGCCAGCGCATTGAATGGTGTGCCGGATGCCTTCCCAAGAGTGACGCAGCGGGTGATTTCGCCCATTCGGGGTACGGCCATGTTGGTCAGGTAGCCGGTCATGACTGCATAAAACGTCTGCCTGGTACTGGTTGCATATCCCATGGTGCGTATCAGCCTGTTCCACCTGATGGCCCGCAGCCAGTGACTTAGCAAGGCACAAAGCATGGCGAGACCGATCCACCAGTAGTTTGCCCTGCGCAGCTCTTCCAGGATGAGTCCGGTGTTCTGGCCGCGCATGATCAGCCATAGCAATAGCAGCCCAAGCGAAAGGGATATCAAAACTCTAACATACCTTCTGACATGTGACTTCAAAGCTGTGTGTTATATTTTGTTGCCGGCGTCGGGAAAGATAATGGTTGGCACAAATGACCTGGCTTTTTCTGCTTCGATGTGTGCGTAGGCAATGATGATGACGACGTCACCTGGCTGAACTTTCCTGGCAGCAGGACCGTTCAGACATACTTCACCGCTGCCACGCCTGCCCTTGATGACATAAGTTTCAAGTCGTTCGCCATTATTGATGTTGACAACCTGTACTTTTTCGTTCTCAATGATGCCCGAGGCATCCATCAGGTCTTCATCAATGGTAATGCTTCCAATGTAGTTCAGTTCAGCTGCTGTAACAACCGCCCTGTGGATCTTGGACCTCATTATTTCTAATAGCATAATGCAGATATTTTCTTGGTGCAAAGTTACGAATAAAATTTCATATTATCGATCAGCCTCACCTCGCCTGCATATACGGCAACACAGGCAACCAGTTCATTACCAAGGTCGTCATCCCCGACCGGCAAGAGGGTTTCTGCATCAACGATCTGAAAATATTCGGTTTCAAGTTCAGGCGATGCATTGATTTCCTGTGTCGCCCACTTTTCGATAGTGCTGACAGCCTGCCCCGGATACATTTCGCGCGCTCCCTGTAACACTTTGTATATCTTCCCGGCCTCCTGCCTTTGCGTGGGCGTAAGCCTTGCATTGCGGCTGCTCATGGCCAGGCCGTCGGGCTCCCTGACAGTAGCACAGGGAATGATCTCCACATCCATGGCTTCTTTTTTCACCATGGCTTTGATGATCTGCAGCTGTTGATAGTCTTTCTGGCCAAAATAAGCCCTGTGCGGCTCCACAATGTCAAAAAGCTTCTTAACAACAATGGCCACACCGTTAAAGTGTCCCTGGCGGTAACGCCCTTCCATCACTTTGTCAAGATGGCCGAAGTCATACACTTTGGTTTCAGGACCGGGGTACATTTCTTTTTCATCGGGACAAAAAACGGCATCACACCGGATGGATCGGAGGTGCTCAAGATCAGTTTCAAGTGTGCGCGGGTATTTCTTCAGGTCTTCCGGATTGTTAAACTGTATGGGGTTCACAAAAATGCTGCACACCACAAGGTCATTTTCCCTCTTTGCCTGCCCGGCCAGCGCAAGGTGGCCGGGATGCAATGCACCCATCGTTGGTACAAAACCAATGCTGTTGCCGGCAATTTTTGCCTGTTTTACCCAAGCTGTTAAATCAATTCTTCTTTCGAATATTCTCATTGAAGGTGATAAGGTGTTGATAACTTGTGTCTTAAGAAACAGGCGCTTCGTTAAGAGAAGCCTAAAAACAAATCCGCAAAGCTATAAGTTTTATTTTAAAAGTAGCGAAAAAAGTTGTATTTTTGCATATTATTAATATCTGATATACAAATTAGTTCATTTATTTATGGAAAAGCCCAAAGTATTGTTCGTTCAGCAGGAAATCATGCCTTACCTGAAAGAGACCCACATGAGCCATATTGGCCGCTACTTACCCCAAGGTATCCAGGAAAGAAAAAAAGAAATCCGGACATTCATGCCACGTTTTGGCAGTATCAATGAACGTCGCAACCAGCTTCACGAAGTGATTCGCCTGTCAGGAATGAATCTTGTGATCGACAACACCGATCATCCGCTTATCATCAAGGTAGCATCCATACAGTCGGCAAGGATGCAGATTTATTTCATTGACAACGAAGACTTTTTTCAAAGAAAGTTCACCCTTACCAACAAAGCCGGCAAACATTTTGAAGATAATGATGAACGTGCGATCTTTTTTACACGTGGCGTAATTGAAACAGTGAAAAAGCTGGGATGGGCGCCCGACCTGGTACACTGCAACGGCTGGTTTACCGCCCTGATGCCTTTCTATCTCAAGGAAGTACTCAAAGACAACCCAATGTTTTCCGATGCAAAAGTCATTTATTCCATTTACGATGACGGCTTCCCTGGTTCACTGCCCGCAGAAATGCCAAAAAAAATGAAGACCAAAGGGGTGGATGCTGCAACGTTAAGCAAATATGCTGATCCTACTTTTCTTAATATAAGCAAAATAGCTGTTGATTATGCTGATGGCCTGATCTTTGGCGATGAAAGCATCGATCCCGAACTGGAAAAATATGCCAGGGACAGCGGCAAGCCCCTGCTTGAATATCAGGGCAAGGACACGTATCTTGACGCTTACAATGATTTTTATGATGAGGTGATGGTGAATGAATCTGTTTTAGAACAATAATAAAATTCATACCTTTGCGTTTTGTTTATCCTGAAACGTATATAGTTCATAATAAATCACTGACTCTTGAAAACAAATCAAAATCCCCGTATTTACGGGGTTTTTTACGGCATTCTAAAAAAAACACTTTGGTTCTCCGCCGGCCTGTGGCTCATCTTTGCCTGCTCCGATGCCGATCAGCTGGGGTTAGACCTTATCGATGACAGGGCAAAGCTACATTCCTTTGATACGCTCACCATTAAAGCCATTACCGTTAGATCCGACAGTGTGGCTACCAGCCTCGGGAGACAAAATGTCCTTGGCTTCATTGACGACCCCGTTTTCGGCAAGTCAAGGGCCAGCATCTATACCGAAACCAGGCCACCAACAATCCCTTTTTCCTTTGGAGAAGCCCCCGAGCTGGAATCCGTGAACCTTTTGCTTGCCTATAGTGGCGGGTATTTCGGGTCTATCGGTTCCCTGCAAACCATGCGTGTTTATGAGCTAAGCGAAAACTTCCCGGAAACGGATACTCTCTTTTCAAATTCATCTTTAACCTATCACCCCGAACTGATCACCCTCAACCCCGAAGGCTTTCAGTTCAAGCCTGCACCATTCGACAGTGTGGAGGTGAACGGCGTGATGCGTGCACCCCATATCCGCATTCCCCTTGCTGGGGATTTTGGGCAGAAATTCTTGCTTGCCAATGGCACGGAAGCTTTTGAAAGCGTCCCGGGCTACCTTGAGCAATTTAAAGGCATCTACATAACCGTTGATGATGAGGCCATCGGCTTCGACGGACAAACCGGAAAACCCGGAAAGGGTGGAATGGTTCAGTTAGATATGTTCTCCCCATTTACGGCCATTGAGATTAATTACCGGAATGTTACCGATACGCTGCCACGCAACCCCCCACTGGTGACCCGCCAATTCCCTGTTGACCAGTTTGCCAGGCATTCCACACAATTGGAACACTTTGGTTATGAAGGCGTCCATGAAGCATTAAGAGCACAAGTGGTGGATGGTGACCCTGGCACGGCAGACTCTCTGCTGTTCTTGCAATCATTGGGACTGCTGCGCGCCGATATTGAATTTCCGCACCTCGATGACCTCGTTGGTCAAACCTGGCTGATCAACAAAGCTGAACTGATCGTTCCTGCAGAGAAAGAGCTCTCATCGTCACTGTTTCCTGAACCCACACAGTTGATCCTCTTAAGACAAAATGAAGACGACGAATTGGTGCTGATAGATGACTATATGCAAGGTGTTGATTACTTTGGAGGGGTTTATGACACGGACAGGAACCGCTATGTTTTCAACATCTCTCAATATTTTCAGAAGCTCATAGATGGCGAATACCCGAATACCGGCCTGTCAATTATGATCTCCCGCGGGCACGAACGCATGAGCCGGGTGGTTTTGCACGGACCCGGACGAGAGGAAGAGCCCATGAAGTTGATATTGTATTATTCAGTTTTTGATTGACAAAGAGTTCTCTTTATGTGTGGAATAGTTGGTTACATTGGACCCCGCGAAGCTTACCCCATCTTGATAAAAGGTCTGTACAGACTGGAGTACCGCGGCTACGACAGTGCCGGCGTAGCTTTGATTGATGGAGGCCTGAATCTGTATAAAACACGTGGCAAGGTTTCAGACCTTGGAAGGCTTGCCGAAAGTAAAGACACATCCGGCAATACGGGCATCGCCCATACCCGCTGGGCCACCCACGGTGAACCCAACGACGTGAATGCCCACCCACACTTCAGCCCCAGCGAAAAACTTGCCATCATTCACAATGGAATCATAGAAAACTACAGCACCCTGAAAGCCGAGCTATGCAACCGCGGCTATGTCTTCAGAAGTGAAACGGATACGGAAGTGCTGATTCACCTCATTGAAGACATCCAGGTAAATGAGCAGGTAAAGCTCGAGGAGGCTGTAAGGATAGCCCTGAACCAGGTAGTCGGGGCATATGCCATTGTGGTAGCTTCAAAAGAAAACCCCGACCAGCTTATCGTAGCTAAAAAAGGAAGTCCGCTGGTCATTGGCATAGGTGACAACGAGTATTTCATTGCATCCGATGCCTCACCCATTGTTGAATACACCCGCGACGTGGTGTACCTTGAGGATGAAGAGATGGCCATCGTGCCCCGCAACGGAAACCTCAGGGTGAAAACCATTAAGAACAAGGATAAAACGCCTTATGTTTCGCATCTTGAGATGCAGTTGTCATCCATTGAGAAAGGCGGCTTCCCGCACTTTATGCTAAAGGAGATCTATGAGCAACCACGCAGCATCAAGGACAGTATGCGCGGGCGCCTGAATGCAGAAAAAGGCCTCATCTCCCTGGGCGGTATCATCGACTATGAGCAAAAACTGATCAACTGCCAACGCATCATCATCGTGGCGTGTGGCACATCATGGCACGCAGGTCTTGTGGGTGAATATCTTTTTGAAGACCTTGCGCGCATCCCCGTTGAAGTCGAGTACGCGTCAGAGTTCAGGTACCGAAACCCGGTGATCACTGAAGATGATGTGGTGATAGCAATCAGCCAGTCAGGCGAAACGGCCGACACCCTTGCTGCCGTCGAACTGGCTAAGTCGAAAGGCGCTACCATCATCGGCATATGCAATGTAGTGGGGTCCTCCATAGCCCGCCAAACACACGCCGGCTCCTATACACATGCCGGACCGGAAATTGGCGTGGCCTCAACCAAAGCCTTCACCGCACAAGTTACCCTGCTTACCCTGATGGCACTTTTGATAGCCAATAAAAGAGGAAGCATCCCCAAGTCACGCTACTTTCAGCTGATCAGCGAACTGGATGCCATCCCTGCCAAGGTTGAAAAAGCTCTGCAGGTCAACAATCTCATCCACGATATCTCTGAAATATTTCAGAATGCCCGGAATTTTTTGTACCTCGGCCGCGGTTATAACTTCCCGGTAGCCCTGGAGGGCGCCCTGAAACTGAAGGAAATCTCCTATATCCACGCCGAAGGATACCCTGCCGCCGAAATGAAACACGGCCCTATTGCACTCATAGACAAAGAGATGCCCGTGGTGGTGATCGCTACCAAAAGAGGCAACTATGATAAGGTGATCAGCAACATACAGGAGGTGAAGGCCCGCAAAGGCATTATCATCGCCATTGTTACAGAAGGCGACACCTCTGTCCGGGCAATGGCCGATTATGTGATAGAAGTGCCTGAAACCGATGAAGCCCTCGTGCCGCTGCTGGCAACCATACCGCTGCAGCTGCTCTCATACCACATTGCCGTGATGCGCGGCTGCAACGTCGATCAGCCTCGTAACCTTGCAAAATCCGTTACCGTGGAATAACTTGAGCTGTGTAATGACAGGGCTTGACCTGTCAAACCGAAATATAAACATATGAAACACCCATGCCAAAGCTTTTGACACACAGGGGGATGATTATGCAAACCCGAGGTTGGAAGTTAGAGGTTTGAGGTTAGAAAAAAGAAAATCTAACTTCTAAC
>SKOK01000063.1 GCA_007120085.1 Bacteroidales bacterium
CAGAGATTGATATACCAAGCTGGCAGAAGATTGATTGCAGGATAAATTCAGCCTGCTGCAAGCCTGTCAAAAAATTAAAGAGGATGCCCTTCGATTGGGCATCCTCTTTTTTATATTGATTAATTGATTGATTGGGTATTGCACTTTCCAATTGCAGCAACTGTTATGAAGTGCGTTTTTGCGCTGGTGCATTCCCCTGGCTCGGGTCGCTGACCAAGCGTGCTGGCAAAAACCCTTTTGGGTAGTTCGTAACATAATCTTCACCAAACAAGCGGTTGTGTATGACGGTATTGCGATAGATGCTCCAGTCGCGGTAACCATTTTTCCGAAAACGCAGGGTAATCACCGAGGATGTCATCACAATAAAGGTAGAATAGAGAATTGCCAGCCAGATCATCTGGCTCTGCACTGGCTCCTGGAAGCTCAGCAGAATGATGGCAAACGCCACCGGCCCGTTCTGTATGCCCGTTTCGAGCGATATGGCCCGCTGAAAAAGCGGATAAACACCAAGTAATCGTGAAACCCAATAGCCAAAAAAGAAGCCGATGAGCCCAACGCCAATGGCGCCAATATATATCTCAATGGGTGTCTCAAGAAACAACCTTCCGTGGCGCGTAAAAGCCGTTAAAATAAGGTAAAGGATCACAATAATGCCCATGAATCCCGCCGTATCCTCGGCTGTCTTGGCCCAGTCAGGCCACTTTTTCCGGATAAACATGCCGATGGCTACAGGTACAAAGACAAGAATGAGGGAACTGATGATATTCATTGTGGGAATGACAAACTCTGTTTCTGCGCCGGTTAGCTGCATCTGGGCCGTGATTTGCGCAGCAAAACCCCCTGTGTACAGTTGAAGCAAAATGGGCATCATCAGCAGGGCCAGCATCGTGGAAGCCACTGTCATCGAGATGCTCAGCGCCACTGAGCCCCTTGAGAAATAGGCAAACATGTTCGATGTGGTGCCCCCTGGCAGACATCCGATCAGAATTAATGCGATGGCAAATGCCGGATCAAAATTTAATATCGTGGCCAGCGAAAAAGCAATAAAGGGCATAAAGCCAAACTGGGATATAAACCCAATGAGCACGCCCCTGGGTTTCCGAAAAACGGCACGAAAGTCGTCGGCGGTCAAACTGGCACCCATACCAAGCATGATCACGAAAATCATAATCGCCAATAACGCCTGATCGTGGGCATATAAAAGCTGTGTATTGAACTCCATATATTTATGATGATTTATTTGTAAACAACCCTTCAATTACATGTTGATACTTTTTCTCTACAACATGTCTTTTGATTTTGTACAGGTTGGTCAACTCCTCGCCAACCTGGAAAGACCTGTCTAACAGGCTGATATCACGGATTTGCTCATTGCACTTGAACCCATTTGAAGAAGAGATCATACGGCGAATCTCTTGTTTGATAATGTCTTTTACCCCAGGATTCGCCACTAGCTCTTCCAAGGTTTGCTCATTAAATCCAGCTTGCCTGAATTCCGCCAAAACAGGAGTGACCAATATGCTCAGATGCCTTTTATCTTGCCCCACAACCATGCAATGATCGATAAACCGGCTTTGCTGCAACCGCATCTCAATGGGCTCAGGCTCAACATTCTCACCACTCGACAGCACGATTGTCGCCTTATTTCTGCCCAATATCTTTAAGTAATTGTTGCAGGTAATCATCCCCAGGTCGCCGGTGCGCAACCAACCATCAACTATGGTCTGTTTTGTAAGTTCAGGCTCCTTGTAATAACCCTTCATGACCTGGGGGCCTTTCACCCATATCTCACCGCGCAAAGCCCGGCCATTGTCTGCCGACTGGCTGTTCGGATAGAGGATCTCTCCAGTTTCAGGTTCAACAATGCGCAGCTGTGTTTCCGGTATGGGCGGCCCAACAGTGCCAACCACGAGGTTTAACATCGAACGGGTTGAGATCACCGGCGAGGTTTCTGTCATCCCATAGCCCTCCAGCAATGGAATCCCAACATAGTTAAAGAATCTGTCAATGTGCAGGGGCAATGCACCCCCACCGGATATTGTTGCCTTTAAAGAGCCCCCCGCCCCTAACCTGATGCGTTCAAGCACTGCGGCATTGAAAAAGCCATAAAAAGGCATGACCATCACCCACCTTACCACGTGAAACGGTGTGAACAAAACGCGCTTCCATAAAGGGGTGGGCTTAACTTTTAAATATTTTCCCGTTAAGAAATATTCAGAGTTTTTATATTGTCGTGCCAGGAAATGGGCAATGTGAAACAATATCTGCCGGACGGGGTGCGATGCACGAATGTTTTTCATGATGCGCTCGTGCAGCTTTTCCCACAAACGTGGGGCCGATGCCATGAAAGTGGGCTCTACATTGCGCATGTCTTCACCCAGGTGCAAAATCGATGAATAATAAGTGCATCCACCAAAACTCATGGTGTACATTTCAATGACCCGCTCGAAGATGTGCCAGATAGGGAGTACAGACAATACCCTGTCCGTACAATCATGATGACCAGGCAGGTTTTTAATCTGGGAAATGATGTTTGAATGGGTAAGCATCACACCTTTGGGCTTGCCCGTGGTGCCCGATGTATAAATAAGTGTAAATAAATCATCGGGCCGGATCTGGTCAATCCGCTCCTCTGCCCTTCGGTCACCCTGGCTTCTCAATTTAGAGCCCAATGCATACACATCCAGCAAGGATGTCACCCCTTCCGCAGGACGCCCCAGGGGGTCCATGAGAATGATCTCACGCAACTGAGGCAATTTGTCTTTCAATTTCAACACCCTGTTCTGCAACAGTTCCGTTTCAACAAGGGTTACTTTAATACCTGCGTGATTGATGATATAAACCAACTCATCATCAGAAACATCACGTCCGCGGGGAACATCCGCAGCACCGCAAAACTGAATACTGCAATCTGACAGTATCCACTCGAAGCGATTGTCGCTGAATAGCCCAACATGATCGCGGGCCTCCACACCGAACTCTATCAAACCCGTAGCAAGATTCAAACCCTGCTCATAAAGCTCACGGTAAGAAACGGGTGTCCAGCTCTGACCTGACTGCCTTGTGGCAAAAGCAGGCATCGAGTCAAAGCTGTTTGCAGCTTCACGATAAAATAAAGCCAGGTTCTCAGTTAAGATTCGATTACTCATACTCAGAAAATTGTTTAATTATTTCGATTGCATAAAAAAAGCAAGCCAAGGTCAAAAGTAATGGTGCCATTGCGATTCGTCGAACTCAACCGGTTGACACACACTTGTTTCAAACATATGTTAGACCACAAACAATAAGGCCATTTTGTTCAACGGCCAGATAAAATCGCTGCAAATATACATACAAAACAATTATTCATACGTTTGTTTTAGAGAAATTTATATTTTTGATGACATCTTCCCCTCATTGTGTCAATATTTCGCATTAACCAGTATCTTCAAACCTGCATTTTATTTTATTTCCTCTTCGTGATTTTTATGGTTTTCAAGTCTTTTTTACTACTGTCTGGAGAAAAGCGCATAAAGATCTGAAGCACTTAATAAATATCGAGCCTACGGGACCTAAAGGATAAGGGGGTTGATCTTTGCTCCACCAATATTCAGCCCTTATCGGGGGCAGTCCCGCGAGGATCAAAACCCTCGTAATGAGCGAAAGATGATTTTCATGAAGTCCAGAAGGGACTGGTTAAACCGGAGAGAGAAAAATAGGGCATAAAAGAACAGGGAACCGAAGGTTTTGCGAACCCTGGTTCCCTGCGCATGTGTTTTTTTAGAAAAATGTTTAGAGGAGCGAATAGCTCACAGCAATCCCCACGGTTACGACGGAAGCCATTACCATGAGCTTGATAAGAATGTTCAGGCTGGGGCCGGAAGTATCTTTAAACGGATCACCGACGGTATCACCGATAACGGAGGCTTTATGGGCTTCGGAGCCTTTGCCTCCGAAGTGGCCTTCTTCGATGTACTTCTTGGCATTGTCCCAGGCGCCGCCTGAATTGGCCATGAATATGGCCAGGGCAAAGCCGCTGGATATGGTTCCGAGCAGCAGTCCGGAAACGCCTGCCACACCAAAAATGAGTCCAACGATAACCGGGATGAGCAGTGCGATCAAAGAAGGCAGCATCATTTCTTTTTGTGCTCCTTTTGTAGAAATGGAAACGCATCGGGCGTAATCGGGTTCGGTTGTTCCTTCCATGATACCGGGCATTGTCCTAAACTGGCGACGTACTTCGTCAACCATTTGTTGGGCTGCACGACCCACGGCATTCATTGTAAGTCCGCTGAACAGGAAAACGGCCATTACGCCGAGAAACATTCCCACAATTACTTTTGGGTTCATCAGGTGAACCTCATAATGATTTACGAAGTCCATAAATGAAGCATCGATGGCAGGGATTCCATTGATGAGCTCATTGGGTTTGTCAAGGAATTTCACGAACATCATTCTCACTTCTTCAAAATAAGAAGCCAGGAGTGCAAGGGCAGTAAGTGCGGCAGAACCGATTGCGAATCCTTTACCAGTGGCTGCAGTGGTGTTACCCAGCGCATCGAGGGCATCGGTACGCTTTCTTACTTCAGGGTCAAGGCCGCACATTTCGGCGTTACCCCCGGCATTGTCGGCGATGGGACCATAAGCATCCGTAGCCAGTGTTATTCCAAGCGTTGCAAGCAGTCCTACGGCCGCAATGCCGATGCCATACAAACCATAATTCAGGCTGGCCACATCATAATTGAAGCCGGTTGCAAACGAGAATGCCAGCGTGATGGCCACCACAATGATAAACAATGGGACGGCTGCAGATATTAAACCGGTGCCAACCCCACTGATAATCAATGTGGCAGTACCGGTTTGGCTGGATTCAGCAATTCTTTGCGTGGGACGGTAGGCTGATGCAGTAAAATATTCGGTTGACTGCCCGATGGCGATGCCTGAGAGCAGTCCGGTTACGATGGCCCCCCACAATCCGAGATAATTGGGCAGGTTCAGGAAATAAAGCACCAGGAAGGAGGCAATGACGATCAGCACGGCGCTCATATTAACGCCAAACCCCAGTGATTTAAGCAGTTGTTTCTGGGTCGCTCCTTCGCGTGTGCGTACCATAAAGACACCGGCAATGGAGAGTATGGTGCCAATGGCAGCGATCAGCATGGGTGCGATCACGGCATTGGTCTGCACATCAATGCCATATGACATGAATGCGGCAGCGCCAAGCAAGGCGGTAGCCAGGATGGAGGCGGCAAATGATTCAAAGAGGTCGGCGCCCATACCAGCAACATCACCAACGTTATCGCCAACGTTATCAGCAATGGTGGCGGGGTTGCGCGGGTCATCTTCAGGGATGCCGGCTTCAACCTTACCCACAAGGTCGGCACCCACATCGGCAGCCTTGGTATAAATACCTCCACCCACACGGGCAAACAAAGCCTGGGTTGATGCACCCATGCCGAAGGTAAGCATAATGGCTGTGATGGTCATCAGCTTGTAGCCGTCTAATGCCTCTGGCACAAACTGGTTCAAAATAATAAACCAGACAGAAATGTCGAGCAAAACGAGGCCGACGACAACGAGGCCCATCACCGCTCCACTTCTGAATGCCAAACGCAACCCTCCGTTAAGCGAGGTACGGCATGCGTTGGCCACGCGTCCGGAAGCATAGGTGGCAGCCTTCATGCCAAAAAAACCGGCAAGCCCTGAAAAGAGCCCTCCGGTAATGAATGCAAATGGCACCCAGGTGTTTTGAACACCAAGACCATAGGCCAGAAAAGAAAAAATCACCGTGATGACAGCAAACACGATGATTACAATTTTGTACTGCTGGCGCAGATAGGCAGAGGCTCCCTTACGCACGTGTTCAGCAATACGTTTCATCATAACTGTTCCCTCGTCCTGGGCCATCATTTGCCGGAAGAAATACCAGGCAAAACCAAGTGCCAGCAGGGAGCTAATCGGAACTAACCAAAAAATAGCAGGCATTTTTCGTTTTTTTATAGGTTAACTAATTGGTTTGGATTTGAGTGTGCGGCAAAAATAAATATTAATTTCTTTAATGAGCCTTTTGTTTGAGTTTATTTCTTACTTTTTTCCATAACATCAACACTTCACAGCCTTAACAGCACCCAAAGGGGCTGTCAGGAGTGTAAGAATCCGGATTTTATGGTATGCTCCAAATACCTGATCAACAAACCTTTCTGAAAAATCAAACCGGGAACAAAACACTTCATGAACTTAACAACAGCTCTTTTCATCATCAACATCCATACATCGTTTAATTGTTTAATACTTGTATGTGTTTGGGTAAAAAAATGTAAATTTGTCATTCATACCATAAAAACAAGATTATTGTTTCAGTAGAAGGGTAGCACAATGAAGAAAATCAAGCTTGACATATTGGGAATATCTTACAGTCAGTCACAATCAGGAGCATACGCTTTGATCTTCGGTGAGACGGGGAAAAAGCGCCGACTGCCCATCATTATTGGCAGCTTTGAAGCTCAGGCAATTGCCATTGAGCTTGAAAAAATGAAGCCCAGCCGTCCACTTACACACGATCTTTTTAAAAACTTCGCAACGACTTTCAATATTTCGATCAATGAAGTGATTATTTACAAGTTCCAGGAAGGGATTTTCTATGCGAAGCTGATATGTTATGACGGAGTAAAGGAGGTCGAAATTGATTCCAGGACTTCTGATGCCGTTGCCATTGCCGTGCGTTTTAACTGCCCCATATACACCTACGAATCCATACTTGATGCTGCCGGTATCGTTATGCAGGAAGGAGATGAAGCCATAGAAACGGGCACCCAGGCTGGCACGATGGGCTCCCAAAAGCCAACGGAAGAGCCGGATAAACAATACAGCCATATGACAGTCAAAGAGTTAGAAAAAAAACTCATGGAAGCCATCGATGCTGAGGCATACGAAAAAGCATCCGTAATCCGCGATGAAATTAACAAACGCAAAGGAAGCAGAAAGTAAATGTTTAGTTTTGTCTTTCCCGAAAGCAATGCCGGGGTTATAACCGAATCAATTTCACTTTAATTTTTTTTGTAAATGAGAAAGAAAATGATCTTGCAGAAATGGATTTTGCTGGCTATCACAAGTTTATTCATCGCAGGTATTGGTTTCACTCCTGCTTTTGCGCAAGATACAATAGCTGCCCCCCCAACCGCCCTGCAAATTGCTGAAGAAAAAACCATTGCAGAACCTGAAACCCTTGTTCCAAATGAACAGGATACTGAAAGCGTCGCTGAAATACCCTTATTCAGCTTTAGCGTAAAATCCATTTTCCGTGGTCTTCTGGGGATGCTTGTTCTTATCTTCGTTGCATATCTTTTTAGTGTAAACCGCAGGGCAATCTCGTGGAAGGTCGTGGGAATCGGATTGCTGGTGCAGGTCTCGCTGGCCTTTGGCGTATTGCAGGTACCCGCAGTTCAGTACTTTTTTGAGATGGTTGGCTCCGTGTTTGTCGTCATACTTGATTTTACGGCAGCCGGCACAGAATTTCTTTTTGGAAGCTTTCTCAATACAGAAAGATTTGGATTCATATTTGCCTTCCAGGTGTTGCCAACCATTATTTTCTTCTCTGCCCTGACCAGCTTGCTGTTTTATCTTGGCATCATTCAAAAGATCGTTTACGGTCTGGCCTGGCTAATGACGAAAGCGATGCGCCTCTCTGGTGCCGAAAGCCTCTCCGTCGCCGGCAATATTTTTCTCGGTCAAACAGAGTCTCCCCTGCTTATCAAGCCCTACCTTTCAA
>SKOK01000120.1 GCA_007120085.1 Bacteroidales bacterium
GAAGATGCAAACTATTTCAGGCCCATCAAAGCTGCCGATGCCGAAGTGCTTGCCTGGCGAAAAAGCACCTTTGACACATATCCTGACCTGTGGATCAGCGACATAAACTTTCGCAACACAAGAAAGATATCCAGTACCAACCCGCAACAGCAAAACTACCTGTGGGGCAGCGTTGAGCTGGTTGAATGGGTATCTTTTGCCAATGACAGCCTGCAGGGCTTGCTCTACATGCCTGAAAACATAGATCCGGATAAAAAGCACCCAATGATTGTTTACTTTTATGAGCGCTTATCTGACCGGCTGCACAGCCATTACATCCCGGCACCCAGCCGCTCCACCATTAACATCAGCTATATGGTCAGTAACGGCTATATCGTTTTCGTGCCTGACATTCCTTACATTATCGGTTATCCCGGTCAGAGTGCATACAACGCCGTTGTGAGCGGAACCAAGGCCATGCATAACCAGTTCAGCTTCATTGACCGACATAACGTTGGCATCCAAGGTCAAAGCTGGGCCGGATATCAGATTGCCTGGCTGATCACGCAAACCGACATGTACAAGGCTGCCATGGCAGGTGCCCCGGTAAGCAACATGATCAGCGCCTATGGCGGCATCCGCTGGTCAACGGGCATGAGCCGCATATACCAGTATGAAGAAACACAAAGCCGCATTGGCGGCACAATATGGGATCAGACACTCAGGTACATTGAAAACTCACCTGTATTTCACGCCAACAAGGTTAATACGCCGCTGCTGATGATGCATAATGATGCCGACGGGGCCGTGCCCTGGTACCAGGGCATTGAATACTTCATGGCCCTGCGCAGGCTGGATAAGCCTGTGTGGATGCTCAACTACAACGATGAGGCCCACAACCTTACCCGCTGGCCCAACAGGGTTGACCTTTCACACAGGATGTACGATTTCTTTGATCATTACCTTAAGGGAGCACCGGCTCCCCAATGGATGACAGAAGGAGTGCCGGCCATCAAAAAAAATATGTAGCTGGTTGTTATTTGTTTATGTTTTTTTGTAAATTTACAAGGCCTAAAAAAATCATTTATTCATTAAACCTAAAAAAATGGAAACGAAACAACAACTTGACGTAGGTGTTGCACTCAAAGGATGCTTTGACATTGGCCTGAAAAACGTATTCCCCATTATCGGGTCTGTGATTCTCTGGGTGCTGACCATTTGGATCCCGTATCTGAATATCGGAACAACAATTGCTATTTTAACTGTATTGCCTGTAAAGCTTGCAAAAGGTGAAAGTTTTTCTCCAACCGAAATATTTGATGCAAAATACAGGGAGAACATGACCAACTTTTTCCTGATTTTTGGACTGGTCAACGCAGCCATTGGATTTGGTCTCCTGTTGTTCATCTTCCCGGCAATCGTACTCCACCTGGCCTGGTTACTGGCACCCATCCTGGTCATCAACTTTGGTTCAAAGCCCATCGATGCAATGAACGAAAGCTATGAAGCTACCTATGGCAGCAAATGGGCAATCTTTTTCTCATACCTGCTGCTGGGCATTATCATCCTTGTCGCTGCAGCGATCATCGCCTTGATAGCCAGGCTTTCTACTTTCCTGGGAGTGATCTTCTATATTGCGTTATACCTGGCTTCAATAGGCCTGTACTTTGGACTTATGGCGCAAATCATAAAAAGCTTACTGCTGGGTGAAACCGCAGCGCCTGCTGCTGAAGCACCGGCAGTTGAGGAGCCGCCCCAGGAATAAGCATCCGCTTGATCCATTTTGACGCACAAACTGATGAAACCACCGCCAAGCTCCACAAGGCGGTGGTTTTCTTTTTTGAACTGCTCTTAGCCTCCATTATTCATACTTTTAATTCAGGCCAGATCCCACATGTTTACTTTATGCCCCAATTACGCGCAGGGTTTCACTTTTCCTTACTACCTTTGCAAGCTGAATTAAAAACATTTTTTTCTTATGCTAAGAACACATAATTGCGGTGAACTCCGTTTGGAAGATATTGGAAAAGAAGTAACACTTTGTGGATGGGTGCAACGCTCCCGCGACCTTGGCGGCATGACCTTCGTTGACCTGCGCGACCGTTATGGCCTGACGCAACTGGCCTTTAACATGGAAACAAATGCACCCCTCTGCAAACAGGCACGGGAGCTGGGACGTGAATTTGTGCTGCAGGTGAAGGGAAGGGTGACCGAACGCAGCAACAAAAACCCAAAGATGCCTACCGGTGACATTGAAATCATTGCCACAGAAATAAAAATTCTTAATGAGGCACAAACACCACCATTTACAATAGAAGAAGAAACCGACGGCGGCGACGAGCTCCGCATGAAGTACCGTTACCTGGACATCCGTCGTGATATGGTGCGCAAAAACCTTGAGCTACGCCATAAAATGGCGCTGGAAACACGTAAATTTCTTAGCGAACAACAATTCCTTGAAGTAGAAACCCCGGTGCTGATCAAATCAACACCGGAAGGTGCACGCGACTTCCTCGTGCCCTCAAGAATGCACGCCGGGCAGTTTTATGCCCTGCCGCAGTCTCCGCAAACTTTCAAGCAACTGCTTATGGTGGGCGGACTTGACCGCTATTTCCAGATCGTAAAATGCTTCAGAGATGAAGACCTGCGTGCCGACCGGCAACCTGAGTTTACACAAATCGACTGTGAGATGTCGTTCGTTACACGTGATGATGTTTTAGAGACATTCGAAGGCCTGGCCAGGCACCTTTTCAAAGCAGTCAAAGGGATCGAAAACATCAGCTTCGACAGGATGAGCTATGCGGATGCCATGAAATATTACGGCAGCGACAAACCGGATACCCGCTTTGGCATGCGTTTTACAGAGCTCAATGAGTTGGCAAAAAACAAAGGCTTCCAGGTATTTGACAAGGCAGAGCTTGTGGCCGGCATCTGCGCTGAAGGATGTGCAGCCTACTCCCGCAAACAGCTTGACGCCCTTACCGACTGGGTCAGGAGGCCACAAATTGGAGCCAATGGCCTGGTTTACGTTAAGTATAATGAGGATGGCAGCTTTAAATCATCTGTTGACAAGTTTTTCGACCAGGAGCAGCTAAAAGCCTGGGCTGATGCCATGGTGGCAAAACCAGGGGATCTGCTCCTTATTCTTGCTGGTGATACCGCACACACCCGCAAGGCACTTGGCGAATTGCGTCTGGAAATGGGCAAACGCCTGGAGCTGCGCGACCCAAACACCTTTGCCTGCCTCTGGGTTACCGATTTCCCGCTGCTGGAGTGGGATGAAGACACTCAGCGTTATTATGCCATGCATCACCCTTTTACTTCACCCCTGCAGGATGACATCGACCTCCTGGCAACCGATCCCGGAATGGTACGTGCCAATGCTTACGACATGGTGATCAATGGCGTGGAGATCGGGGGTGGCTCGATTCGGATATACGACCGTCCGCTCCAGGAAAAAATGTTTGAGGTCTTGGGCTTCACTCCTGAGCAGGCACAAGAACAATTTGGCTTCCTGCTGAATGCTTTCCGCTATGGAGCTCCCCCGCACGGTGGCGTGGCCTTTGGGTTTGACCGATGGTGCGCACTGTTCGGCGGGTCCGAATCCATCCGCGACTACATCGCATTTCCTAAGAATAATGCCGGCCGTGATGTGATGATCGACACTCCCAGTGTCATCGACACTGAACAACTAAAAGAATTGCACCTCAAGCTGGACAAACAGGCCAAATCCGAGTAATCAAAACCACTGCAGTGTTTTCAATCAGCAACATCAGCGTACAATTTTCTGGCGAAAGCCTTTTTGAGGATGTGTCTTTCATCATCAACAAACGCGACCGCATTGGGTTGGTCGGCAAAAATGGCGCCGGCAAAACCACCCTGATGCGCATTATGATGGGGCAGTTCACTCCTGACAGTGGCAACGTGGCCATCCCATCAGGCAGCAAAGCCGGCTACCTGCCACAGGAAATGAAGCTGCAAAGCCGTCATAGTGTTTTCAATGAAACACTGAATGCCTTTGCCGAGGTCAAGCAACTTGAAAAGCAGATACAAAAGCTGACCGAAGAGATCACCCAGCGCACCGATTACGAAACAGATGCCTATCACAAGCTGACCGAAAGGCTGGCCACTGCAAGCGAGCGCTATGAGTTGCTGGGCGGCAGCACCCAGGATGCCCGCGCCGAAAGGGTTCTCCTTGGACTGGGCTTTGAGCGTTCAGACCTGCACAGGCCACTGTCAGAGTTCAGCGGCGGATGGCAAATGCGTGTTGAACTGGCAAAGCTGCTGCTGCAAAGTCCGGAATTGCTTCTCCTCGATGAACCTACCAACCACCTCGACATCGAATCCATACAGTGGCTCGAAGACTTCCTGACCGACTACCCTGGCGCTGTGATGCTGGTGTCGCACGACAGGGCCTTCCTTGACAACATCACCAACAGAACACTGGAAATCAGCCTGGGCAAGTTATACGACTACAAAGTGTGTTACTCTGACTATGAGATACTGCGCCAGGAACGCCTGGATCAGGAGATGGCTGCATTCACTAACCAGCAGCGGGAGATCGCACAAATCGAACGATTTATCACCCGGTTCAGGGCCAAAGCAACCAAAGCACGACAAGTGCAGTCGCGTGTCAAGATGCTCGAAAAAATGGACAAGGTGGAGGTGGAAGAGCTTGACACCAGCGCCATTCATTTCCGGTTCCCGGAGGCTCCACCATCGGGAAAGCTTAGCATTGAAGCTACAGACATCAGCAAAAGCTATGGTGTCCATCAAGTGCTCTCAGACCTGAACTTCATAGTGGCACGCGGCGAACGCATTGCCTTTGTGGGACGCAACGGTGAAGGAAAAACAACCCTTGCCCGAATCATCACAGGAGAACTGGAGCACCAAGGCGATCTGAAACTTGGACACCAGGTCAAAATTGGGTACTTTGCCCAAAACCAGTCAGAATATCTCGATCCTGACAAAACAGTGTTTCAAACACTCGACGACATCGCTGCAGGCGAAGTAAGAAAGCATACGCGCAGCATCCTTGGGGGCTTTTTGTTCAGCGGCGACGACATTGACAAGAAGGTGAAGGTGCTATCGGGCGGTGAAAAGGCACGGCTGTCGATCGCCAAGCTCCTCCTCGAGCCCGTAAACCTGCTGGTGCTCGATGAGCCCACCAACCACCTGGATATGCGCTCAAAGGATATCCTGAAAAATGCATTGCTGCAATATAAGGGTACCATCATCCTGGTGTCACACGACAGGGACTTCCTGCAAGGACTCACTGAAAAAGTTTTTGAATTCAGAAACCGCCAGGTTAAAGAATTCCTTGGCGACATTTATGATTTTATCAGCGCACGCAAAATTGATTCACTTACGGCCCTGGAAGTTAAGAAGAAAGAAGACAGGGCCGCGGCGGGTACCATTTCTGACAGCCGCAAATCTTACGAACAAAAGAAAGACCACGAGCGCAAGTTGCGCAAACTCGAAAAACTCATTGCAGGCTGCGAAGCAGAAATCGAAAAACTGGAAAAGCAAGCCACTGACCTGGAGTCCGTTATCGCTGATCCCTCACTCGATCAGACCAAGGTTGCAAGTGGGGAAGTTTTTTCGGAATATGAAAGTGTAAAAAAACAAATCAGGGAGCAGGAGGCTCTTTGGGAAAAGCATCACATTGAGCTGGAAACACTGAGCTCGTGAAACCACCATAAGCTGCACCGTGGAGACAAGCACCCCCATGCTGTCCCGGCCATATATACATTCCAGGTTCCCGGGGTCATTCACAAAGTTCTATTTCACTCCCGCCAGGATCACCTCATAAGCCTCCCTGTCAGAAAGCAGCTGCAATGCCCTGTCAACGTCCGGGTCATCGTCCAGCGAGACGATCACACGACCCTGGCGATAGTAATAGCGCGAAACGATTTCCTCGCGCAAGATTTGCTCTATTTCACTGCGAAAAGTTATAAGATCACGCTCCTTCTCCTTGTCAACAATCTCAATGAGCCGGTCTATTTCAGCATCCATGGCATTAAAATATAATTCAGATTCTGAAGCATTTTTAAGTCTCCGAAGCAGGCGCTCAGTTTCTGTTTCATAAGAAAAGTCCTGCTGGGAAATAAAGCGCTTGAAATCGTCATAGATGTCGTTGGTGATATGAAAATCCTTTGGTTCAGGAATGCTGTCGTGCAGCTTGGTGAACTGGTTTGCATAATCAAATATCATGAAATCTCTTTGCAGTGCGCGTGTGACTGCACTCCTTTCCGGTCTTTCGACCTCTACATCAGGGTCAATTCCGCCACCGTCGTAAACGACGCGCCCACTCCTGGTTTCAAATGCCACTTTTAAGGAGTCGGCAATTTTGTAAACGCTGCCATCGGAGCGGCGTTCGGCATAGTTGATTGCCTGGATGCCACGACCGCTGGGAATGAAATATTCAGCAACAGTTACCTTTAGCTGGGTGTTGTAACTCAGGGGCAACACATTTTGTACCAGGCCCTTTCCAAAGGTGCGATGGCCAAGTATGACACCACGGTCGTAGTCCTGTATGGCACCAGCTACAATTTCGGAAGCCGATGCACTGGCCCTGTCAACAAGAATCACAAGCGGTATCTCAGTATCCAGCGGATCATTAAGCGTCCTGTGGGTTGAAGTTCGGTCTTCCAGGCGTCCCCTGGTGTGCACAATAAGGTTGTCCTTGTCAACAAAAAGATTTGTGATGTTGACGGCCTCGTGCAACAGGCCACCCCCGTTACCTCTCAGGTCGAGAATAACGGCTTCAACCGGATTGTCCTCGCTGAGTTCAAGAAAAGCATCCCTTACCTCCCGGCTTGCACGGCGTGTGAAGCCTGTGAGTTTTATATATGCCGTCGTTTCATCCAACATCGCGTGATGGGGGATGTTGGCAATTCGAATCACCTCCCTTTCAATGCTCTTAAGCATCTCTTCGCCCTCACGATCTATCAGCATGTTCAAACTGGTACCAGGCTGCCCCTGCAGCAAGGTGCGAACCTCGGCATCCGTTCGTCCCTGTGTTGACTGGTTGTTGATCTCCAATATGATGTCGCCGGGTCGCAGCCCCGCTTTATGTGCAGGGAAACCCTCATAAGGCTCTGTGATCATGATTTGATTGCCCCGCTGTTGCACACGGGCACCAATCCCACCATACTGACCGGTGGTCATGAAACGGGCATCCTCTATTTCAGCTTCAGAAATAAAGTTAGTATATGGATCCAGTGATTCAAGCATCTCATCGATACCGGTCCGCATTACTTCCGAAACGTTAATATCATCAACGTAATTAACTACCAGCTCCCTGAATAATGTAGAGAATATGTCAAGGTGCTTGGTGATCTCGAAATTTTTGCTCCCTGAGCCTGCAAGCATCAGGCCTGCTGATGCCAGAACCAGTACCATGAATATATTTCTGAGCCAGTGGTTTGTTCTTTTTTGAGATTTCATATGTTTATAATTACGTTATGTATTGTTGTTCAATGATTTGTGTTTCTTTTGTATCACAGAGTTTTGTCTCTGTGAGACTCTCCCGCATGGGCGGGACAGGTGTGAATTACTCTGTGTTACCTCTGTGTAACATTATTTGTTCTCGCAGATGGTCGCAGACAAGAAGCGCAGATTGTCGCAAATTTTGTGATAATCATCCCCCTGTATGTCAAAAACCCTGTTCCCGAATGGTCGGGGTTTTCAACATGGGCGTTTCGGATGTTTCTAACATAAATCAGTACGCAAAAAAGACATATATTTGCGGCTGATAAAACACGC
>SKOK01000269.1 GCA_007120085.1 Bacteroidales bacterium
AAACTATATCCAAACCCGCCGCTCAAAAAAGATTCTGAAGCACCATAGGCTGTGATGCTGCCCCCTATCGCCATCAGGAAAATAAATGAAAAACCAGTGATCCTGATACCGATGCGGTCAAGAATGATGCCTCCAAGTACTGCCATTGCGAGAAAAACATTTGGAATGGAGTAGGCTGAAATAAAAAATCCGTATTCTGTACTTGAAAAGCCAAGGTTCATACGGATAAGGTCAGCCAAAGGCGCCAGGGCATCGTAGAAATAATAATTGGTGGCCATGGCAAAACTGGCCACAATCAACACAACCCAACGCATGGTCTTCGACTCGTTAAGCTTCTTCTTCATCTGTGCTACCATAGTTTGTCTTTTTCTTTGGTTAATATTTATGTTTTGGTTTGACAGGTCGAACCCTGTCAGTACGGTGGTGTCAACCTCGTTACTAAACGACTAAACACATTCAATCATAGGTTTTCCTTTATGCCCAGCAAAAACGCCTTCATTTTATCCAGCGTTTTTTTAATTTCTATGTCTTTTTTGACTTCTTCGGGGTTATTTTTAAGTTTCTCTTTGGCACCTTTCAGGGTAAAGCCTCTTTCTTTTACGAGGTGATAAATGGTATGCAGGTTGTCCACATCCCTTTGTGTGAAATGCCTGGTTCCTTTTTTATTTTTATATGGACGGAGTACGTCGAACTCCTTTTCCCAAAACCGGATCAGGGAGGTGTTGACATTAAACAATTTTGCCACTTCACCAATGGAATAGTAAACTCTGCTTGCCTGCGGCTTCTGTTTCGGCATATTTCAGGTTTTTGAACTGGTAAAAATAACAAAAAGCTGTAAACCGCAAGAAAAAAAAATCAGGACAAGCTCTGGTTTACCCTTGAGGCTCTTTCAATGATGATTTCAAACTCTTCGGGGGTAAGATCGTTGTAGAAGTAATGCACGGGGTTAACTGCTCTGTCGTTGCGATGAATTTCGTAATGCAGGTGGGGGGCTGTTGAGGTGCCTGTATTGCCAACCGTTCCAATCACTTCACCTCTTTTGACTTGTTGTCCGCGCCGGACTTTAATATCACTCATATGTGCATATAGTGTCTGATAACCATAACCGTGGTCGATCACGATCATTCGGCCATAACCATAGTTGTTTCGTTCGGCACGGACCACCACACCATTTCCCGTAGCGTAAATTGGTGTTCCGGTAGGCGCTGTAAAATCGACACCTGTGTGCATGCGCATGGTTTTATAAATTGGATGCATACGCATACCGTAACCTGACATCAGCCGCTCAGTACCTTGGCTTATGGGGATGATAGCCGGTATTGAAGCAAGCATATCAGCCTTATTGATGGCCATGTCAAAAACTTCATCATACGACTTTGACTGTATGTATAGCTGGCTGGCCAGCTGATCCACACGTCTCATCGTATGCGAGATCAGCTCACTGTTCTGGTAGCCGGCAAGGTGGGCATAACGGTCAACACCGCCAAAAGCAGCCTCACGAACCGGTCGTGGAATGGGATCTGCTTCAAAAATAACCCTGTAGATATGGTCATCACGCTCCTGGATGTCTTCCAGGACAGTAGAAAGCACATTCAATCTGTCATTAAGAATCTGATATTGCACCCGGAACTGATTCACCTCGCGCCTCAGCATACGCTCTTTGGGAGATTCAAAAAAAGTAAACCCAATGAATAATACGATCACTGAAAAAAGAAAACCAGCGAGCACATAACGCAAAATGACTTTTAACCTATCCCAGAAAGATTTCTTGACGCGTTCTACGGCCAGAGAATTTGTATTCAAACGATACTGAACTTTGCTCATAGAAATTGTAGATTATCCAATCGATAGATTAATAATTTAATGAAGAAACGATTAGCCTTTACATAACAAACCAATTTACAAAACTAAAAAAAAATCACGTAATTTTGCCGCTTGTACAAATAAAATAACGCAAAAATAATTCTTTTTTTTATGAGGTCTTCTGAAATAAGGGCATCCTTCCTGGATTTTTTTGAACATAAAGGACACAAATCGTATCCATCTGCGCCGATGGTGATACAAAACGATCCTACATTGATGTTCACCAATGCCGGTATGAACCAGTTCAAAGATATTTTCCTGGGCAATACCCCTGCCTCCCATTTGCGCATTGCCAATTCGCAAAAATGCTTGCGCGTTTCAGGGAAACACAATGACCTGGAGGAAGTTGGGCACGACACCTACCACCATACCATGTTCGAAATGCTTGGCAACTGGAGTTTTGGTGATTATTTCAAAAAGGAAGCCATTGCCTGGGCCTGGGAGCTGTTGACCGAAGTCTATGGAATTGACAAAGATCGCCTGTATGTAACTGTTTTTGAAGGCGCCAAAGACGATGGCCTGGAAGCTGACACCGAAGCACTGGAGCTATGGAAAACTTTTGTCCCTGAAGACAGGATTCTTTACGGTTCAAAAAAAGACAATTTCTGGGAAATGGGCGATACCGGTCCTTGTGGACCCTGCAGTGAAATACATGTTGATATACGGGATGATGCCCAGCGAAAGGAGATCAGCGGTGCAACACTTGTTAATCAAGACCATCCGCATGTCATAGAAATATGGAATCTTGTATTCATTGAATTCAACCGAATGTCAAATGGCACCCTTAAAAACCTCCCCGCCAAACATGTTGATACTGGAATGGGGTTTGAACGCCTGTGTATGGTGCTACAAAACAAACAATCAAATTACGACACCGATGTATTCACACCATATATTTCAGAGCTGGCAAAGCT
This sequence comes from Bacteroidales bacterium, assembly GCA_007120085.1. GTDB lineage: Bacteria > Bacteroidota > Bacteroidia > Bacteroidales > UBA7960 > PUPG01. The sequence continues at coordinate 2,778 of SKOK01000269.1, forward strand.
TTCTGGCATAGCTTATGGCCACTCGCCCGAGAGTGACATTGCCATGCGCGTGGTTGCCGACCATTTGCGGGCCGTTTCCTTTGCCATTGCCGACGGGGAATTGCCTTCCAACAACAAGGCAGGTTACGTTATTCGTCGTATCCTTCGACGCGCAGTGCGGTATGGCTATACTTTTCTCCAGCTTGACGAACCTTTCGTAAATCGCCTGGTACCTGTGCTTGTGGAGCAAATGGGAAATGCCTTCCCTGAACTCAAAGCACAGGAGGAGCTGATATCAAAAGTGATTGCCGAAGAAGAACAGGCATTTCTGCGGACATTATCAACCGGCATACAAAAGTTTGAACACTATGTATCATTGCATTCTGATGAAAAAGTGGTGGATGGCCGGTTTGCCTTTGAGCTGTTCGACACCTATGGCTTTCCTGTTGACCTCACCAGCCTGATGGCCAGGGAAAAAGGCCTGGAGGTTGACATGCAGGGCTTTGAGCAGGGCATGGCTGAACAAAAAAGCCGCAGCCGCAATGCCGCCGTCATTACCACTGACGACTGGACGGAGCTACGCCCCTGGCAGGAGGAAACCTACTTCCTGGGCTACGAGCAGCTGAAGGCTGAAGTCGAGGTGGTACGTTACAGAAAGGTGAGCGCCAAAGGCAAGGCACTATATCACGTTGTGCTGGACAAAACGCCGTTTTACGCCGAATCGGGTGGTCAGGTAGGCGATCGTGGCCAGCTTGTCGTTAACGGCGAAAGCTATCCTGTCATAGATACCCGAAAAGAAAACAATCTGAGCATCCATGTGATGCCACGCCTGCCGGAACACTTTAACGTCAAAGTGTTAGCCATTGTTGACGGGCAAAAACGTTTGCTGACAGCCAATAATCATACGGCCACCCACCTGATGCATGCCGCCCTCAAAACAGTTTTGGGAGACCACGTTCAGCAAAAGGGTTCACTGGTTGACGAACAACGGCTGCGCTTCGATTTTTCCCATTTCAGCAAGATGACAAATGAGGATATCCGGGAAGTTGAAAAGCTGGTGAACGAGAAAATTCGGGAAAACATCACCATGGAGGAGCACCGGGAACTCAGCATGGAAGAAGCCCGGCAGATGGGCGCCACCGCCCTTTTTGGTGAAAAATATGGCGAAAAGGTCCGTGTGGTAGCCTTTGACAACAAATTCTCCTCAGAGCTTTGCGGCGGAACCCACGTGCAGGCCACCGGCCAGATCGGCCTGTTTGCCATCGTGTCGGAAGGAGCCATTGCCGCCGGCATACGGCGCGTTGAAGCAGTAACCGGAAGAGCTGCAGAAGAATTTCATCTGAGAAAACTGGATGAACTCGAAGCCGTTAAAGAGCTGCTTAAGCAACCCAAAGACACCATCGGTGCCCTGAAACAGTTCATCGATCAGCACGAGCAAATAAAAAAAGAGCTGGCTTTCCTTCAGCAATCAAACCGAAAGCAAATCGCTGACAACCTGATCTCCAATGCCAAAGACCTGCATGGCGTAAACTTTATTGCTGAAAAGCTTGATATGGATGCAAAAGCCGCCAAAGACCTGGCATTCCAGGTAAAAGGCAGGCTTCCACAACTATTCCTGCTCCTGGCTCACGAGTCCGGCGGAAAACCAGGTATCCTTGTAATGATGGATGAATCATTGATCAAGGAAAAAGGACTTCACGCAGGCAAGCTTGTCTCGGAACTGGCAAAGCATATCAAAGGAGGTGGTGGCGGCCAGCCATTCTTTGCTACAGCAGGCGGAAAAGACCCGGCCGGGCTGGACAAAGTAATTGAAGAAGGCAGGAAGCTGTTTCAAACGGCTTGATATCTTCCACATAGCACTTTAAAGTTGCAATACTTACACTTTTCAACATCAGGAGTTTGCGTAAAATCCTGCGATTCGTCCATTATTTCACGGATGAGCTGATGCAGGGCAGTTTCCACTTCCGAAAAGTGCTGCGGCTGCAAAACCCCTTTCCCACCTGGATGCTTCATCGTTTGTGAGCCTTTGGCTGGCGTACGTGTTGAAATGATACCCGGCTCAATGTCACTTGCATCTGGATTCATCTGATGATACATCCAGGCATAACAAAGCAGCTGGAAGTTTTTGGCCTTATCGCTGTTAATAAAAGGTTCATCCCACTCGCGGAATGAGAGCTCGCCGCTGCCGATACGACCAGTCTTATAGTCGATCACCCGCACAACATTGCCCACCCGGTCAATGCGGTCAGCCAACCCCTTGATCAGCACATCCGGCATCGTTCCGTCCGGAAGTGAAACCCTCAGCGTGGCTTTCAGCTTACTTTCGAGTGCGAGGACGGTGATAAACTGATTCTTTTCACTGGCTTCCTGGATATGTTGTTTTTCAGCATTAAGCTGATTTTCAATGTATCTTTTCACTAAATGATACAGCAATAAATTCTTACCTGAGCTGATGTTGCCCCCAATGTACTCGCTCTGAAAGCTTTTCCGGAGGCTTTCTTCCAGCCTTCCCTTCATTTCCTGCAGGTTTTCCGTATTGAGAACCTTACCAACATAAGGTGTATAAAGCATTTCGAGTGCTGAATGGACCACCGAACCTATCGTCGCAGCTTCCATCGTTTCTTCCACGGCATCAGATTCATCCAGACCAACCACCTTTTCGAGGTAAAACTGCAATGGGCAGTTCACATATCGGCTTAGGGCAGAGGGCGAGAAACCAGTTTTGGCTATCTGGTGTAACCTCGCCACAATGTCGTCCGTTTTCCGTATCACAATTTCCGGCTCAGCCATGCCAGTTTGCGGGGGCAGGGAAACTATGTCTTCCCTGATCAATGTTTCAGGATTGTATCTGGGCAATTCATATTGCAACTGTGTGAGAAAACGGCTCTTCTCGCTGCTTCCGATATCTTCGCTCTGGGTGTTATAAATGAGGTAAATGTTTTCCGCGCGCTGCAGCAAGCGGTAAAAGTGGTAGGCATATACGGCATCCTGCTCCTGGTAAAGGCGTAAGCCGAAGGCTTTTTTTACTTCAAAAGGAATAAAGGACTGCACATTTCTGGGTTTTGGCAAGATTTTTTCGTTGGCAGAAAGCAGCACGACATTTTTAAAGTCGAGGCTGCGGGTTTCGAGCATCCCCATCACCTGCAGACCTTGTAGCGGCTCACCAAGGAATGCCAGCCTGGTTTCAGCGGCTGCCTGCCGCAGCATCCTGTATAGCGTTTTTATGTCTGAAAGAAAGGGGAACTCATTTAAAAAATCTTGCAGCCTCCTGAATATGCCTGCAAAGTAATACAGCGACTCGAAATCGGCAAAAAATGGTGTCCGCACAATATCACAAGCATGTGCAGCTGCCTTGTCCCTGAAAAGGCTATCGAAAGAGGCTGCCAGTTCCAGCAATGCAGGAAATATGGCACTGGTATTTTGCTGCCAGTTTGTTTGAAGAAATCCGAATGCGCGTATAAACACATCAGCCTGGGTGGACATCCCGGTTAGTTCCTCGAAAGTGCAAAAACTTTTATTTGATGCCGCAAGCTTTTGCAACAGAGCTGTTGAAAGCATTATGCCTTTTTCCTGGTCCCAAAGTAATCCAGCCAGGGAGTGTGAAAAAAGCCTGTGCAGGTCTTTATGATAGAAGCTGACTGTCCCCTCCTTATCAGTGAGCACACCATGTAAAAACAGGTGAAACAGGCTATCAAAAAAACGGAACATATTTGTTTTTTCGATCGGATAACCCATCGTTACGTTGATCTCATTCACAGAAGACGGCAAGGCATTGAGCGTTGGGATCAGCAAGGATTCGTTGGCGAGCACCACGGCAGTTTGCTCACTTGCAGAGAGTGCATTATCCTGCTTAAGAAGGTTTCCTGCCAGCCGCGCCTGGTTTACATTTTTGGCTATGCCCAGGATACGGATTTTTTTGGCCATCCCCGCATATAACCCTGGCTTGTCGACGCTCACCGGTAACGAAAACTTCTTACGATATTTGCGGATAAAACGGCCTGCTTCGTGACTTTCATCATCTTCATAATAAGGATCAGAATCAGCAATATACTCTGCCCTGCCCTCTTTCAGCAGGGTATGAATGATGCTTTCTTCGGCCTGTGTGAGCGCATTGAAACCGGCAAATATGATCTTTTTCCAGGGCAAAGTGGCGTCACTGGCTTCAATGATGTCAGCAGCCTTTCGCGATGACAATCCCTGCCAGGCCATCCCCTTTTCTGTCATGTGCGAAGCAAGTGCTTCGTGATAATGCCCCAGTTTCCTGATAAAATCAAGATAGTTCTGCTGGAATTCAGTCAACGGAGATCCATCCGGATTCCAGGTGTCGATATACCTGATGTCTCCCAGATACCCGTACAACTTTTCCCGTTTTGCCATCGCATTGTCTATGTCATCAAAATCAGACAGCAGTGTGGGCGCCCAGCTGAAAAAAGTGTCAATGTCGTCGGCGCCATCCTTTTCCAGTTCCCTGTAAACGCGGTAAAATTCGAAAAGCAAGCCCATTTTATCGCTGATGGCCAGTTCAGATATCTTGTTGATAAAATCTTCGATACTCAGGACCTCAGGTGCCCAAATGGGTTTGCTCACATTGGCGGCAATATGCTTCTGCAGAAAAAGCCCTGCACGGCGGTTTGGGGTAACGATACATAAATCACCGGTTGTGTCCTGATGGTTCTCAAGGATGTAAAGGCTGACTTCTTCAAGGAAACTTTTCATATGTTTATATTTGCGTAAGTGGTTGTATGCTTGCGTCTTGTATTTCTTCCTTAGATGGCGAATGGATGTTAGAAGTTAGATGTTAGATGTTAGATGTTAGATTTTCTTTTTTCTAACCTCAATCCTCTAACTTCCAACCTCGGGTTTGCATAATCATCCCCCTGTGTGTCAAAAGCTTTGGCATGGGTGTTTCATGTGTTTATGTTTTTAAAGGTCACATTCTGGTGCAACAGGTCAAGCCATT
>SKOK01000232.1 GCA_007120085.1 Bacteroidales bacterium
GATGACCTGAAGAAACACAATTGCACCATCGAAGAAATGGAAGAGTACGAACCACATGTTACCCGCGGCAATGTGATCTATGCCGGCGTTGACTATGAAGCCATTCTTCGCGAAGCAGAAAAAGAAGCAGACGTAATCCTTTGGGATGGCGGCAACAACGACTTCCCGTTTTACAAGCCCGACCTGACCATCACAGTGGTTGACCCGCATCGTCCGGGCCACGAACTCAATTACTATCCCGGAGAAATAACCCTCCGCCTCGCCGATATTGTTGTTATCAATAAGATGGACAGTGCTGGCCCTGAAGGAATCCAGGAAGTGCGTGACAACATTGCCAAAGTGAACCCTTCAGCTATTGTTATTGATGGTGCTTCACCCCTTACGGTTGATAAGCCTGAACTGATCAAAGGGAAGCGCGTATTGGTTGTGGAAGACGGGCCTACCCTCACCCACGGGCACATGAAAATTGGTGCCGGTACAGTCGCCGCCAAAAAATATGGCGCCGGCGAATTGATAGACCCCAGGCCATTTGCCGTTGGTCGTTTGAAGGAAACTTTTGAAATCTATCCTGAGATTGGCGTGCTGCTGCCGGCTATGGGCTATGGAGACCAGCAAATTGCCGACCTGGAAGCCACAATCAACAATACTGACTGCGACACAGTAGTAATCGGTACCCCAATCGACCTCTCACGCATTGTCAAAATCAATAAACCAACTGTAATAGTTGGATATGAGCTGCAGGAAATAGGACACCCTACACTCTGTAACCTGGTTTGTGATTTTCTCAAAGAAAAGAAGCTGATACAAACCGACTGCGCTTGTAAATAGTTTTTTAAAGGGGCTTGATTCCAAGCCCCTTTTTTTTTGCCTTTTCTTCATAATTATTAATCCATCAAAACCAATTCAAATGAAAAACAAAAGCCTGGTTTCAATCAATGACTACAGCAAGGACGAGCAACTAAAAATCCTTGAACTGGCGAAAGAATTTGAAAAAAATCCCGTGCAAAACATCCTGCAAGACCATGTTATTGCTTCCTTGTTTTTCGAACCCTCTACACGTACCCGCCTCAGCTTTGAGAGTGCAGTGAACAGGCTTGGAGGCAAAATAGTCGGCTTCTCGGAAGCATCAAATACCAGTGTAAAAAAGGGAGAGTCCCTGCGAGACACAATCCTGACGATCGCCAACTATTCTGACCTCATCGTAATGCGTAACCCAATAGAAGGCAGTGCCAGGTTTGCATCAGAAATATCACCCGTGCCTATCATCAATGCCGGTGATGGAGCAAACCAGCATCCAACGCAAACACTGCTTGACCTCTACAGCATATTGAAAACACAGGGTACACTCGATAACCTCAATGTGGCCATGGTGGGCGATCTTAAATATGGCCGCACCATTCATTCCCTGGTCATTGCTCTCTGCAACTTCAACACAACATTCCATTTGGTATCACCGGTTGAGCTTAAACTGCCGAGCTCCGTTAAAATGCACATCAAAGAAAGAAAACTTACCTACCATCAATATACCGATATGGAAGAAGTAATTCCTAATGCTGACATACTCTACATGACACGCATCCAGCGGGAAAGGTTCAGTGACCCGCTCGAGTACGAAAGAATTAAAAACGCCTACAACCTTGATGTGTCGATGATCAAAAACACAAAAGAGGATTTTAAAGTCCTTCACCCCCTTCCAAGAGTCAATGAAATCAATATCAACGTTGATGTCAATCCCAAAGCCTATTATTTTGAACAAGCACTTAATGGCGTATTTGTAAGACAAGCATTGATCGCATCCATACTTGGGATCAGGTAAACGATTCTGAATTATGAGGTAAAAACTTTGATTCGATAATTCTTAAATTAAAACATAATGAACAGCAAAATAATAAAGGAACTGAAGGTCTCAGCAATTGAAAATGGCACCGTCATCGATCATATACCTTCCAATGCAGTATTCCAGGTAATCAGGATATTAAAACTTGAGTCCTTCAACAACATGGTGCTTTTTGCCACCAACCTGGAAAGCAAGAAATATGGAACCAAGGGCATTATCAAGGTGAGCAATAAGTTTTTCAGGCCTGAAGAATTAAATAAAATTGCCCTGGTTGCACCCCACGCATCCATCATTGAAATCAGGGATTTCCAGGTGGCAGATAAAAAAATTGTCGAAACACCAGATTTCATCAAAGGCATCGTAAAGTGCTTCAACCCAAACTGCATCACCAATATCGAGCAACTCACAGCCAAATTCAGCGTGTTGGACAAAGAAGAGATCCGCCTGAAATGCCATTACTGCGAAAAGATTACAACCAAAAATACGCTTGAGTTTTTGTAACGTAAAGATGAACCCGGTTTAAATTCACAAACCGGATACCCCACACCAGGCTGCCCTTTCTGGGGTGACTGGCTTCCGTGTCAGAAAAAATGAGTAAATTTACGGCAGTATTGCATGACATGTACATAGCCGCCTGGCTATTGCTTTTAACCTAATTAATTGTATTCTAAATATATATTCGAACAAAGATGAAACGCCTGTTAATAATTCTGCTATTGCCTTTCTTTCTACAAACCCTGTCGGGACAGGCTATATTTGATTTCACAAATGAAGCAATCATAGAGAGGCTTCAAAATGACATTTACACCCTCTCCTCTGAAGAGATGGAAGGTCGGGAAGCTGGCACCGAGGGAGAACAAAAAGCAGCTGCCTACTTAAAACAACAAATGAAGGACATCGGCCTTATGCCTTTGTTTGATGGTTCATTCTACCAGGAGTTTCCCTTCCCGGGCGAATGGGTCTGGGGTGAAGATAATGCCCTTGCATACAAGGAGAAGTCATTCATGCCAAACATAGACTTTTATGTCTTGCCGGGTTCTGCCAGTGGCAGCTGGACAAAAAACATTGCATATGTTGGTTTTGGCATTACCGGCATGGACAATGTTGAAGGCTATGAAGACCATTGTGATTTCTCATTACAAGAAGATTTAGACGGCAGAATTTTCATCATCGAATATTACCTGCCGGAAGCCATTGATACTGTGATTAACCTGAGGCCTTTGCAGCTGATGTTTCAAAAAATGCGCAATGCGGAAGAATACGGAGCCGCAGGCGTAATATTTGTCAACACACTTGCAGACAAGGATGACCCTCCGGTTGACTTAAGGTTTAGCAGGCGCGTGTTTGACATGCCGGTATTGTTTGCAGGCCGGGATATTGCCGATTTTCTGCTGGCAGATGATACCGGTATGATCGAAATACATACTGACATCTACAGAACCGAAAACACAAGCATCAATGTGGCAGGATACATCGACAATGATGCCGAATACACGGTGGTCATAGGCGGACACTACGACCACATTGGCTATGGTGGCCGAGGCTCCAGGAGTCCTGGCACAGTTGCCATCCACTATGGCGCCGACGACAATGCCAGTGGCACTGCAGGTGTGCTGGAAGCCGCCCGATATATCTCATCAACAAATTCCGTCAATAATTACAACTATTTATTCATCGCTTTTTCTGCTGAAGAGAAAGGACTGATCGGGAGTCGTTACTTTACTGAAAGCGAAGCCTATGACATAAGCAAGATCAACTATATGTTCAACTTTGACATGATTGGCCGTATGGAGGAACAACGACTAACCCTGATTGGCACAGGCTCCTCCCCAGCCTGGGACGGATTGATTGACGAGAAGGCCCCGGCACATTTCACCATAAACAAGAATCCCGGTGGCAGAGGAGGATCCGACCATACGTCCTTTTATGTCAAGGATATCCCGGTGATATTCTTTTTCACAGGCATTCACGAGGACTATCATACCCCCAGTGACACACCCGACAAAATAAATTATGAGGCTGCCAGGGAAATCATCGCATTTGGGCTGGATATGGTCACCACCCTCGACGGCATGGAGAGGCTTGAGTTCAGCACGGCAACTGCAACGGCGGCAGCCACAACGACAACGCGCACCCGGAACGATATGGTGGCCTTGGGCCTGATGCCCGACCACGCGTTTGGAGGAGAAGGATTGCGTGTGCTTTCAGTAACAGATGACAGGCCAGCACAAAAAGCAGGCATCGCAAACGGAGACATCATAATACAAATTAATGACATAAAGGTTCAGGAGATCCATTCATACATGGAAGCACTAGGCAAGCTGCGTCCGGGTAGCACTGCTACCGTTACGGTCCAGAGAGATGACGAAAAGCTGGAAATTGAAGTATCACTCTGATGCACTCAACAAGTGCCTTTCAAAGGCTACCGCAAAATCAGGGCAAGCCTCCAGCAAAACCCTGGCAACAGAGCACTCATTGATTAGGCTGATTATAAGCAACTAATCTGAAATATGACAGCGAAAATGCAACAAACAAAGGTCGCAGTAATTGGCTCAGGAAGTTGGGCAACCGCCATCGTAAAAATTCTTCTGCATAACGTGGAGAGAGTTGGCTGGTGGGTCCGTGAAGAACCCATTGCCTTGCACCTGAAAAAATACAGGCATAATCCAAGCTATCTCACTTCCGTTAAGTTCGACATAAACCGCCTGTTTGTATCCAACGATGTCAATAAAGTAGTTAATGAAGCTGAGATCATTGTGTTTTGCATACCGGCAGCATTCCTTGATGTCAGCATCAATGGGCTGAAGAAGGAGTTTCTTCAGAATAAAATCATCATCAGTGCCATTAAAGGCATTGTTCCGGATACCAATGAAACCATTTCGGATTATTTCAACAACAAGTATCAGGTTCAATACAAAAACTTTGCAGTTGTCAGCGGTCCCAGCCATGCAGAAGAGGTGGCCCGTGAGAAACTAACCTATCTTACTGTGGCCTCACTGAATCAGGCAGTGGCAAGAAGCGTATCCGGGCTGTTTGCTTGCCAGTTTATCAAAACCAGTATTTCAGATGATATTATCGGTACGGAATATGCTCCGGTCATAAAAAACATTATTGCCATTGCCAGTGGGTTATGCTGCGGCCTGGGCTATGGTGATAACTTCCAGGCAGTGCTGATCAGCAATGCATTAAAGGAAATCAACAACCTCCTGGAAGTTATCCACCCGAATAACAGGAACATTAAAGACTCTGTTTACCTCGGTGACCTTCTGGTAACCTGTTACAGCGAGTTCAGCCGCAACCGGAAGTTTGGCCAGTTGCTGGCACAGGGATACAATCCAAAATACGCTCAAATTAAGATGAATCAAGTGGCGGAAGGATATTATGCTACAAAATGCATCAAGGCGATAACACCCGGTCATCAGGTTAAAACACCCATTGTTGATGCAATTTATAACATTCTCTATCAAAATAAACGCCCGTCTGACGAAATGAGACTGCTGGAAAACAAACTTTCATGACTCCCTTATCTTGCCACAAATCAAATGAGTGCATAAGATATTATTTCCGTTGCTTTGTTAATACTATGCAAATAATCATTATATTTGAAATTGTATCAAAAAGCCGACGGAATCTGTGATGCAATCAATCATAAAAGTTTAATGCGGACTTTCGTCACCAGGCTCTGATTAATTGTTCAATAATTAAATTTGATTCACATGGAAAACAAAAAGAATCACACATGGTTTTGGATCATTACTGTGCTCATAGCAATTTTTGTACTGATCTTCATCATTCAGAACAGGGGAATGGTAACCTTTAACTTTATTGGACTCAAAATTGAAGGTTATGGGTTCCTGGTTTTTTTGGTCATTTTCCTCCTTGGCTTTCTAAGTGGCTGGTTGTGGGAGTTTCTGCGTTGCCGCAAACAAAGTAAACCGCAAAAAAGACCCGATGAAGATATTCATTACATAAAAGATTAGATCTCAGCAATTGATCCTCATGACAATTTCTTTTTATAATCTTCATGGCCAAATTGTCTCAAAAGCTCAAAACGGCCGTCTTTTCTCACAACCCCGATTGACGGATGTTTTACGCCATTAAAGAACGTGGTTTTCACCATGGTATAGTGAATCATATCATCGAAAACAACTTTATCACCCACCTTGAGCTCCTTTTCAAAGCTATAATCTCCCATTCCGATGTAATCTCCTGCAAGGCAGGTTCCGCCACCCATGCGGTACACCGTTTTACCTTGAATTGCATCCGTTGCACCCAGGATGCGCGGTTTGTAAGGCATTTCAAGGCAATCGGGCATGTGGGCCGCAAAACTCACATCCAGCATGGCAATTTTCAGGTCCTTATGTTCAATGATATCCTGGACAGTAGAAATAAGGTAACCTGTCTGCCAGCCCACTGCTTCGCCCGGTTCAAGAATTACCTTTTCAAGGTTTGGATAGCGTTCCCTGAAGTCTTTTAAAAGTTCAACCAGGTGTTTTACATCATAATCTTTACGTGTGATGTGATGCCCTCCTCCCATGTTAAACCATTTGACCTGTCGTATCAAAGGAGCAAAGGCATCTTCAACCTTTTTCAGCGTGCGCTCCAGCACATAACTGTCGTTTTCGCAAAGCACATGGAAGTGAAGGCCATCCACACCCGGTGGCAGTCTGTCCCCAAGCTGATCGCGCAAGATGCCAAGCCGCGAACCGGGTACAGCAGGATTGTAAAGGTCTGTTTCTACTTCTGAATATTCAGGATTGATCCGCAAGCCTGCTGAAATATCTTTGGAACAAGCTTGTAGCTGCTTTATGAACCTGTTGTATTGCGACAAAGAGTTGAAGGTTATGTGGTTGCTGTACTGGAAAATTCTTTCTATCTCATCCTCAAGAAAAACAGGGGCATAGGTATGGGCCTCAACCCCCATTTCCTCGAATATGAGTCTGGCTTCGTTTAGTGAGCTGGCAGCACCCCCTGACAAATATTTTTTTATCAGCGGGAAACCATCCCAAAAAGCAAAACCCTTTAAGGCACATATTATTTCAACCCCAGCTTCGCGTTGCACAAGATCAAGAATCTGCAGGTTGATCTCCAGCAGTTCCTCTTCCATTACAAAGCAAGGCGACGGAATATGATCAATATTTTTCAGCATGGCTTTCCCGTATTTTTGAATATCTGCAATCCGGTAAATACTGGGGTTAGTAACCAGTACAAAACAAAAGATGTTCAGCTTACGCTACCTTAGTGTCTCTGGATATTCCAGCACATTTTTGGCCAATTCTGGCAAGCTGTCATGTCACTATTTATCAATAGGTAGTGGCTGATTTACTTGCTCGTGCCATGGCAGTCCGTATATCGGCAACTTTTCCATGAAGGGATCGGGATCAAACTCTTCAACGTTGAAAACGCCCTTGCCTGACCACTTGCCGGTCAAGGCCATCATGGCACCTATCATGGCAGGCACACCGGTAGTAAAACTTACTGCCTGGGATTTGACATCCCTGTATGCTTCAGTATGATCGCAGTTGTTCCAAACATAATAGGTCCGCTCCTGGCCGTCTTTGATACCTTTTATCTGGCAACCGATGGACGTCTGGCCCTTGTAGCCCTCACCCAGCGAGGATGGTTCAGGCAACACAGCTTTGAGAAACTCCAGTGGTACAATGTCAACGCCTTTGAAGTTGATCGGTTTTATGCTGGTCATGCCCACTTCCTGCAAAACATTTAAAAATGTTATGTATTGCTGGCCAAAAGTCATCCAGAATCTTGCCCGCTTTAGTGTAGGAAAGTTTTTCACCAGCGACTCGAGCTCTTCATGATACAAGAGATAGGACTCACGTTCTCCAATTGCTGGATAATCAATGGCTTTATGTATTTCAAGGGGTTTGGTTTCAATCCATTTGCCGTTTTCCCAATAACGCCCGTTTTGGGTAATCTCCCGGATGTTGATTTCAGGGTTGAAATTGGTAGCAAAGGCTTTTCCATGATCGCCGGCATTGCAGTCAACAATATCAAGCGTGTGCATTTCATCAAAATAATGCTTCGCAGCATAAGCGGTGAATACACCGGTCACCCCAGGATCAAACCCGCATCCAAGGATGGCCATTATGCCTGCATCTTTAAACCTGTCGTGGTATGCCCACTGCCAGCTATACTCAAACTTTGCCAGGTCGCGTGGCTCGTAATTAGCGGTGTCAAGATAGTGTGTCCGGGTTTCGAGGCATGCATCCATGATGGTGAGGTCCTGGTATGGTAAAGCAACATTTATCACCAGCTCAGGCTTGAATTTATTTATCAGGCTAACAAGTTCTGGTACATTATCAGCATCAACACGGGCGGTTTTTACGCGATCACCACCAATGTCGCGCGCTATCTGTTCACATTTTTCCAGCGTACGGCTGGCCAGCATAATGTCAGAGAAAACTTCAGTTTCTCGTGCGCATTTGCGGGCAACCACGTTGCCAACGCCACCTGCGCCAATGATCAAGACTTTACTCATGTCGGTTCTTTGTTTATGGTTTATAGTTACTGGTTACTGGTTACTGGTTACTGGTTACTGTTACTGGTTACTGGTTCATAGTTTGGAGTTTGGAGTTGGTACAATGCTCAATCCAAAGAATCAACGATTAAACAATTAAACAATTAAACGATTAAACAATTCAACGATGAAACTATTAAACAGTTCTAATTAGGCCGCGAACCCTTCGAGCTTCGAGCTTCGAGCTTCCAGCTTCTTCCTTCGAGCTTATTATAAATACTGTGAACAAAAATAACAATTTTTCTATTGATGTGCCCAATTTCCCCTGTCGAGGCTGCGATAATGAATTGCTTCAGCAAGGTGCTCTGTTTTAATACTTTCACTACCATCAAGATCGGCTATCGTGCGCGAAACTTTTAATATTCTATCGTAGGCACGCGCGGAAAGTTCCAGTCTTTCCATTGCTGTTTTCATCAAAAGGCTGCCGGCACTGTTGATGCGACAATGCATCCGCATATCTTTTGCTGTCATTTGAGCGTTGCAGTGCAAACCTTTGACGTGTTTGAATCGTTCAACCTGCATTTCCCTTGCCCTGATAACCCGTTGACGGATGGCATCGCTGCTCTCGGCCGGCTTCATCTGGTTGAGTTCATTAAAGGGAACAGGAGTTACTTCTATGTGAATGTCGATTCGATCCAGCAGCGGTCCGGATATCCGGTTAAGATATTTTTGTACAACGCCTGACCCGCAAACACAGTTTTTTTCCGGGTGGTTATAAAAGCCGCATGGGCAAGGGTTCATGCTGGCAATAAGCATAAACCCTGCGGGATACTCTACAGCAAAGCGTGCCCGGCTAACAGATATAACGCGGTCTTCGAGCGGTTGACGCAGCACCTCAAGAACGTTTCTCTGAAACTCCGGCAGTTCATCCAGGAACAAAACACCATTATGTGCAAGGGAAATTTCACCCGGTTTGGGGAAAGAACCGCCACCAACCAAAGCAACATTGCTCACTGTATGATGGGGGCTGCGAAAAGGCCTTTCTGCCAACAATGAAGTGTCTTTTTCCAGTTTGCCTGCAACACTGTGAATCTTGGTTGTTTCAAGCGCTTCCTGCAAGCTGGGCGGGGGTAGTATCCCAGGTAATCGCTTGGCTAACATAGTTTTACCCGATCCTGGAGGACCAATAAGAAGCAGATTATGGCTCCCGCTTGCCGCGACCTCCAGCGCCCTTTTTATGTTTTCCTGACCCTTAACATCAGAAAAATCATACCCGTTATCATTCACTTTTGAGAAAAACTCAGCCCGCGTATCAACTATTTCTGGCACTAACTCAACTTGCCCGTTAAAGAAGTCAATCACCTGCTTTATGTTCTCAACCCCATAAACCTCTAGCTTATTTACCACAGCAGCTTCGCGTGCATTGGCCTTAGGCAGTATAAAACCCTCCAGGCCAGCCTCACGCGCATTGATGGCTATTGGCAAAGCGCCGCGGATGGGTTGCAGACCACCGTCAAGAGAGACCTCCCCCATAATCATGTATCTCCCAACCTGCTCCGGCTTAATCTGGTTAGTAGCAGCAAGTATGCCTATGGCAATCGTAAGATCGTAGGCTGAACCTTCTTTGCGAATGTTGGCCGGTGCCATGTTCACAACTATCCGCTTACCGGGAATTTTGTAACCATTGTGCTTCAAAGCAGCATCGATGCGCTGGTGACTCTCCCGAACCGCACTGTCAGGCAAACCAACCATGAAAAAGTTGATCCCCTGACCTGCAGAAACCTCAACAGTAACCGTGATAGCATTCACACCCTGCACAACACTCCCATATGTCTTTATAAGCATAGTTTTTTAATTCAAATATAACTATTATTAAAACATAACAAGTTATTTTTAAAATAAACTTATAAACATTAAAACGCAAACGGCAACATTAGTTTCTGCATTCAACTGTTTATCTGTTCTTTCAATGATTATTTCCGGACAAAGATTCTCAAGTAGCAAGGACGGAAATTATTATCACATATTACGGTGCGCTTAACTAAAATTGAAATAAGTGTACTATATTTGAACCCGTAAAATATGAACCTTTAAAAAATCATCATGAAGCATTTCTTATCATTTTTAGCCATCATATCTGCATTATCGTTGTTCTCTCAGGACAGAGGAGACAATACAGTGATCATTCACACAGAGCTTAATATTGATGAAGCATATCGAACTATAGGCAGGCTATTTGTGTCGAAAGGATTAACAATAGATGATGCAAGCCGGGATTTTGGAACAATTACCGCCAGCGGTTTATATGTTGAATCATTATCTGATGCAGGTTGGGAACTTACTGTTTCAGCTCTTTTGTCAGGTGATGATCATGCAAGCATTGAGCTTATTGGTTTTAACAAATGTATTCAACAAAATGAAAACAGACGTACTGAAAGAGTGAGAGTAGCAGCAATGGGAGCCATTGGAAGATCATGGGATTTGTTTCTGGAAATGGCCAATGGTTTTGAAGGTGCCACAATAGAGTTTAAAAAAAGATAGTAAACTCTTGCAGCAGATAATCAAAAATATCGACGGCATAAGAAAATGCTACCCAACGGCAATGCAGCTGATCTCCACATCCACAAACTTGGGCAATGCACCAACCTGAATGGTTTCGCGCGCAGGCGGATCATCCTCGAAATATTCAGCATACACTTCATTGAGCTTTGGAAACTCTTTCATATCCGTAATAAAAATGCTGCACTTGATCACATTGCTGAATTCCATGCCGGCCGCCTCAAGAATGGCACCCAGGTTTTGCATCACCATTCGTGTCTGCTCAGGCACGCCACCTGTAACAAGCTCACCCGTAGCCGGATCAAGCGGAATCTGACCCGATACATATAACATATTTCCTACTTTAACAGCCTGGTTATAAGGCCCAACAGGCTGTGCCGCTTTCAAGGTTTTAATGATCTCTTTCATAAGTCACTCTTTTTATTTGTTTGTATTTCAGGGGGATGGTTTTTAGTTTGATGTTGGATGAATAACAATGTGCAGGGGAAAAACCTGTATTCCCAATTCGATGATCAATTCTGAATCAAAGATACAATTATATCCTCTTTTTGTATCTTTACAAATTGCTTTTTTGAAATAATTGCTTTAAAGGTCTTGGGAATAATGAAGATCCTGATCCTCGACAACTACGACTCTTTTACCTATAACCTCTATCATATGGTTGAGGATGTAATGCCCTCAGGGTATGGTTTATATGTGAAGCGTAATGATGAGATATCCCTTAAGGAGGTGGATCAATATGACAAAATCATTATTTCACCCGGCCCGGGTTTGCCAAAAGATGCCGGCATCACTTGTGACTTGATCGCAACCTATGCTGCAAAAAAAAGTTTACTGGGTGTTTGCCTTGGCCATCAGGCCATAGCAGAAGTATATGGTGGTAAGCTAATCAATCTTGCAAGTGTTTTACACGGCAAAGCCATCAAAACAATGGTTACCAGCAAGAACGAACCCCTGTTTTTTGGTTGTCCTGCTACCTTCGATACGGGTCGTTACCACTCCTGGGTTGTTGACCCGGGTTCTCTTCCGGATGAAATCAACATCACTGCAACAGACGAGCTGAAACTGGTAATGGCTGTAAGCCATAAGAACCAGGATGTAAAAGGCCTGCAGTTTCATCCGGAAAGTGTGATGACAGAAGTTGGCAGGCAGATCCTGAAAAACTGGGTGTAGTTCAAGCCTGGTAGTAAACCCGTTTAACACGCTGCGAAACGGATGTGAACACCTCATACGGGATGGTTCCTAAATCTGAAGCCATTTCTGAAACAGGCAACTCTTTCCCGAAAATGATTACCTCATCACCTTCTTTGACATCAATACCCGAAACGTTAATCGCACACATATCCATGCTTATGTTCCCGATAATGGAAACAATTCGCCCATTTACATACAGTTTACCTCGTCCATTTCCCAGCCTGCGATTTAATCCATCGGCATAGCCTACAGGTACGATGGCAATCTCAATGTCATGCTCTGCAAATGCGTTTCGGCCATATCCAATGCTGCTGCCTTTGCGGATCAGCTTCACCTGGGATACAACAGAGCGAAAAGTGCTGACATGCTGCAACAATTGCAGCACTTTTGGGTCACCAGATACGCCATAGAGTCCTATCCCGGGCCTGACCATATCAAAATGCGCCTCTGGGAAACGGGATATGGCAGCCGAATTTGAAATATGCCGCAGGAATGTGTAGCCCAGGAGTTCTTCAAGCCGAATGCATAATTGGTTGAATAACGCAACCTGGGATGCCGAAAAAGCATCGTGCTGGGGGTCTTCACTGGCAGCAAAATGAGAAAACACGCTGGCAACCCTCACACCAGAACTTGTTTTTAGCAGCTTACCCAATGATTCTACCTCCCCTGGAAGAAATCCAAGCCGGTGCATGCCGGTGTCCAGCTTGATATGGATCGGAAGTGTCTGAAAATCCTGCTTCTCCTGCAGGGGAATGATGGCCTTTAGCAACTTTTCCAATAGCGGAAACCCATATACTTCGGGCTCCAGGTGATAGGCAAACAACGTTTCAAATGTCCTGATCTCAGGGTTCATGACCACAATCGGGATGGTTATGCTTCCCTGCCTCAGCACTTTTCCCTCATCAGCATAGGCAACGGCAAGGTAATCCAAATTGTGGAACTGGAGCATCCTGGCGATCTCTGTGCTGCCACTGCCATACGAAAAAGCCTTTACCATGCCCATGATCCTGGTGTCACGCTCAAGCATCGACCGGTAAACATTCAGGTTGTGCGTCAGCGCATCCAAATTAATCTCTAATACCGTTTGGTGGTCTTTTTGCTGCAAAAGATTACTTAGTCGCTCAAATTCAAAAACACGGGCACCTTTTAGCAATATGGCCTCGTTATTGAATTCTGTGATGTCGAATCGGGATAAGAAGTCATCGGTATTTTTGAAAAACAAAGCAGATGCATCAAACAAATGTTGCTGGGCTGAAACCTCCGGCCCAATGCCGATAAGCCGGCTGATTGACCTTGAACTTATCAGTGATGCCACCTGTCCATAAAGTTCCCTTGCCGGCACACCACTCTGCAAAATATCTGACAAGATCAGCGTTTTCCTCTTATGCGAAGTCTGGCTCATAAGAAAGTCCAGCGCAATCTTCAGTGACTGAAGGTCTGAATTATAACTATCATTAATGATGGTTGATCCATTCAAACCCTCCTTCATCTCCAGCCGCATCGCAACTGTTTGTAGTTGCGGTACACTTTTTATGATATCGCTGTCTTCAAATCCATGGTGCTTCATCAGGGCTATGCAATGCAATGCATTTTCAACCGACGCATCATCCTGGAAGGGGATCGACACCATAAGGTTGTTGCTTTTATCTGAGATCGCAACCAGTGTTTGGCCGTCAGCTTTCTCGCGTTTAACCACAACGATTTCTGCATTTTGGCTATCACCCCAGGCAAACAGGTTCACTGACGGATGATCATTTTGCCAGGCAACAAGCCTGTTGTGCAAAAACTCATCATCACAGCAGTATATCAATGTATTACAGGATGAAAACAATCGAAGTTTTTCACTAAGTTTCTGTTCGCGCGACAAAAAACCTTCATCGTGGGCCGAGCCAATATTTGTAAGTATGCCTGTTTGCGGGTCAAGAATTTTTTGAAGCTTGTCCATTTCGCCAGGCTGGGAAATGCCAGCTTCAAAAATGCCCAGTTCATGATGTCCATCCATCAACCAAACAGACAGGGGTACCCCGATCTGTGAGTTATAGCTCTTGGGATTTCTTACGATGTGTTGATGTTTGAACATCAATTGATACAACCACTCCTTGACAATGGTTTTCCCATTGCTGCCGGTGATCGCAATGACAGGGATTGAATAAATTGACCGGTGATGAGCTGCAATCTTTTGCAAAGCCTCAAGGGGAGAACGATGCACGATAAAACTGACTTCCGGATGGGATTGAATCCACTCGTCACGAATGCATTCAACAACGAATGCTTTAACACCCTTTTGGATCAATTCCGGGATGTAATGATGCCCATCGTTGTTTTTTGTTTTTAGCGCAAAGAACAGGGTTGATTCAGGCAGCAAAAGTTGTCTGCTGTCACAAAGGAGAAAACGAATCCTCTCCTGGCATCCAGGCTGCCCAATGAGTTGGCCTCCAGCAATACAGGTAACATCAGCAATGGAATAGGCTTTATTATTGGTCATGGAGTATTATTCATTCTCAGAATAGTTTTGCTGCCCGATATCCAGGGGGTTTTGCAGCAACTCCTGGTTGATTCTTCTGTTTTTGACAATCTCTACAGCAAGATATGCAGCTTCTCTGAAGGCATCAGGGTGGGCCTGGTTTTTCCCGGCAATGTCGTAGGCCGTCCCATGCGCTGGTGAAGTGCGTACGACTGGTAACCCTGCAGTATAATTGACACCACTCTTAAACGACAATGTTTTAAAAGGGATCAGGCCCTGATCATGGTACATGGTCAATATCCCATCAAAGCGGGTAAATGAAGCTGAGCCAAAGAAACCATCGGCAGGATATGGGCCAAATGCAAGGATGCTTTCGTCGAATGCCTGGCGAATGGCCGGGACAATGATTTGCTGTTCTTCTTCTCCAATAAGGCCTTTATCACCCGAGTGCGGGTTCAGACCAAGCAATGCAATCTTTGGTTTTCGGATGCCAAAGTCTTGATGCAAAGACTGGTTCATTATCCTGATCTTTTTCAGGATGGCATCGATTGTAATTTTTCCAGGTACATCTTTTAATGGGATATGACCGGTAACCACACCAATTCGAATATTGTTACTTACCATCAGCATCAGGCTTTCATCAGCCTCAAATTTCCTGGTGAGGTACTCCGTATGCCCGGGAAAATCAAAGTCTTTGCCCTGGATGTTTTGCTTGTTGATTGGTGCTGTTACCAGGGCATCGATGTGTCCTGCTGCAAGATCTCCGGTTGCTGACTCCAGCGACTGAAAAGCTGCGCGGCCAGCCATTCCGGTACTTTGGCCAAGCACAATCTTAATTTCATCCTGGAAAATATTTACCAGGTTGGCCTTGCCGGGCAAAGCCTGGTCTGCTGACCGAATCACGTGAAAGTTAAAGTCGTGAATGCCAAGAATCTTCTTATAATATGATGCCACTTTCGAAGAACCATATACAACTGGCGTAAAAAAATCGAGGATACGCGATTCCGCCAGGGTTTTTATGATCACTTCATAGCTTATGCCGTTGACATCGCCATGGCTGATGCCAATTTTTATGGGCTTCGCATTTTCTGCTTCTTTTTCCATAATATGTTTATATTACTGATCACTCAAATGACAAAATGCAAAGTTAAGGATATGCCATTAAAAATCTTATATTAATTGACAGATTGCTGAAAATATAAAAGCCCCGCCAATCAGGGTGGGGCTTTTATATAATTGCTTTAAATCTGAAGCATTATCATACATCAATTAAAGATAGGCTTCGTTTTGCACAAGGTTTGAATTCACATCCATTTCTCTTTGCGGTATGGGCAGGATCATACGCGGATCATTCCAGGGCAATGCTGTACCTGAGTCAGTATATCCGGCTGGGATGATCACATCCTTTTCAAACCTGCGGATATCTTCAATCAGTCTGCCTTCGAAACACATCTCACGATATCTTTCTTCCCAGATCATATCCAGGTTCAGATCTGTCCAGGCAGCCACATCAGCCCTGGCGCGAATGGCGTTTATATCATCAAGCGGTGCGGCACCAATAGTTGAACCATTGCGGAAGTTGGCTTCTGCCCTGATAAGTATCACTTCCGCAAGTCTGATCACATTGATGTTGGCATCATACTTACCCCACTTGCTGCTCATGATGTTATTTGGCTTTCTGCCAACGCCAATATAGTGCATCTTGTTGATGTCGGCGATCGTAATGGCATCAGGAACAGTGTCAATCATGCCCCTGAGGTCACCTTCTTCAAACATATCCAGGTGATTCTGCTGAATATGCACGTCGCTCCTTCCATATCCATCCAGACTAGCAAAGAATGTGCCAAGGCCATCGTTGGCCTGGCCAGCATGACTGGTAGCATTCTGATTGATCATAAATACATCCTCAGAAGTGTATGTATCATTATTGAAGGCAGCCCTTGGCGTATTGTTCAGTGCACCATAGCCACCCATGTTTTCAATCACAAAGTCGGCTTCCCTCGCTGCACTTTCCCAGTTGCGCTGGGTCATATATACCCTGGCAAGAAAAGCAGCGGCTGTATTGGCAGTTGCCCTGCCGCCATTGGCACCGGCAGTTGTGAAGCCAGCCAGCAGCGCTTTTGACCTTTCCAGATCATCAATAATGGATGCATATACATTTGCAACCGATTCGCGGGGTCTGTAGTCTTCATCCGTAATACCGGCAGTGGGCGTCAATACCAGCGGTACGCCGGGATTATTCGATGGATCACCGTCTGAATAAGGCCTGGCATAATGCCTGATAAGCTCAAAATAAAGAATTCCCCTTAAGAAACGTGCTTCGCCCTCAGTAACAGCCCTGGCGTTTTCATTAACCCTGTCCAGGTTGTCAAGCACATTGTTTAGCAGGTCAATGGTCCAGTATGCCCTGTTCCAGGTCGAAGCTATGATGCCTTCATTGGGGTTCATATTCTTGGACTCCATAAGCTCGTAAGACAAAAATGTACCTGTCCATCTTACTTGTCCTGAATTTGCAACCAGATCGCTGTAAAAAACACTTAACCCGGCAAAAAGCTGGGGACCGGCTGCCCTGTCCCAGGCACCGTACAAGGCATTCAATACACCTTCGTGGGTGTCATAAACTGCATCATCACTAACCGCAAGCTCTGGTTCCACATCCAGAAAATCATCGCAGGATCCGATAAAGGCGGCCAGTAAGATAAATATGAAATATTTTGATATTTTGTTTGTTTTCATAATATTAATGTGTTTTAAAATTAAAAATCATTGCCGCTTTGATTTAGAAATTCAGGTTCAACCCAAATGTGATTGTTCTAGGCTGCGGGGCAGTAAAGAAGTCCCAGCCCTGCTGAATGTTATTGGATTGCGTACCAACATCAGCCGTATTGGGTGAACTGGTTTCAGGGTCATAACCCGGATAATCGGTAAAGGTGAGCAGGTTATAAGCACGAACAAAAATCCTTACAGACTCCATGTTTGCACGTTGAACAATGTTACGAGGCAGTGTGAAACCGAAAGTCAGGTCTTTTAAACGAATATAGGAAGCATCGAAAATATGCATACTGGATGTTCCATAACCATTTGACTGGTAAAGTCTTGGTTCCGGATAGTAAGCATCATCATCACCTGGGCCTCTCCAGAAGTTATTGTAATAGTGCAAGGTGTGATTGTCTTCCCAGCGTAAGCCAGCTGCCTGCCATTGGTTGGCATGCAAATACATGTCATTTCCATAAACAAATTGGAACATGAAGCTAAGATCAAATCCTTTATAAGAAAAATTATTGGAAAATCCACCCCAGAAATCCGGGTTGGGATCACCTACGATCCTGTTCGCAGCATCAGAAAGGTTGGTGGTTGTTTCATCGCCCTCTTCATTGAGATAAAACAGTGCGTTACCGGTTTCCGGATCAACACCGGCATATTCTGCAGTGTATAAAATACCGATTGGTTGTCCTTCAACGACCCTCCAGATTGCTGGATTTCCAGCAGTAATGATCTGTCCGTCAAGGTTTGTGACCTTGTTGTTGTTGAATGCAATGTTGAAGTTCGAGTTCCAGCGGAAAGCTCTGTCCACATTAACTGTGTTAAGTGTGAACTCCCATCCTTTGTTTTCCATGTTGCCCACATTCTTGAAAACACTTGTAAAACCAGTGCTTGAAGGGATCTGGGTACTTAAAAGGAGGTCCTCTGTCTTTTTGACATAATAGTCAATTTCACCTGTGATCCTGTCATTCAACAGGCCGAAATCAACACCTATGTTGGTCTGGGTAGTGGTTTCCCACTTGAGGTCGGGGCTTGGAATACTTGTTGAAATGAGGCCAGAAAGACCTGCATAATTGCTTCCCATATAAAGACCTCTTGAAGCGTAGTTTCCAATTTCGGAGTTACCTGTGAGTCCCCAGCTGAAGCGAGGTTTCAGGAAGCTGATCACATAGTCGTCCATCATGAAGTCTTCGTTGGTCACTACCCAGCCAACTGATGCTGAGGGGAAGAAACCATAGCGGTTGTCGCGGCCAAACCTTGATGAACCATCGCTGCGACCACTCAGGGTAACCAGGTAGCGGTCAAAAAACTTCATATTTGCCCTTGCAAAGAAGGATGTATATCTGTATGCTGTTCCGCTTGCAGATGCAAAAGAGATCTCAGATGCACTGGCAACCCTTCTGAACTCGTCGCTGGGAAATCCGGTGGCACCCATCGAAGCAAACTGAATGTCAGCCTGCTGAAAACTGCTACCAACAACAAGGTTCAGATCATAATTATCAGCAAAAACGGCATCGTAAGTAAAATAGTTCTCCAGGTTGTAGATCACTGACTTCACATTGCGTTCAAACCCATAGCCGTCGGGACCGCCATCGTTGGTGTTTCTGCCAAGATATTGAACCTCTTGCTGGTTAAGGAGGTCAAGACCTGCTTCAGACCTGAAAGTGAGACCAGGCAGCAAGTTCAGGCTAAAATACACATTCCCAAAGTTGCGGAATACCTCCGTATCAAAATTGCTGTATTTAAGCGGGATGAGTCCGTTTTCGTATATTGTGTTAGCATTAAGCTCTCCGGTCACAGGGTCGTGTGTGGGTTCAAGTGGTGGCAATGCGGTCATTTGTATCGGAGTTGAGAATGCCCTGTCGTGTGACACCCTGAAGTTACGTGAACGGTTCAGGTTCATGTTCATACCAATCGTCAAGGCACTAGTTGCCTGGTGGTCCAGGTTTATGCGACCACCGATGCGGTCAAAAGTATTGCCGACAATGATCGCATCCTGATCTGTAAATGACAAAGAAAGAAAGTACTGTGTTTCTTTGGTACCTCCGGATGCAGAAATGTCAAATTGTTGTGAACCACCCCTGCGGAGTGCCTCATCTTCCCAGTTTGTATTTGGACCTAAGGCAATGTTGTCAGGATTATTGATATCACGCCAGTTGGGAAATGATCCGTCAAGGCTTGATTCCAGATCCCAGTTCTCTTCACCATAACGGTTGATGCCGGCAATGTTCCACAGGTCGATGTATTGCTCCCTGTCCAGAAATCCAACTTTATTGGCAGCTTCGCTGAAGCCAATTTGGGTTGATACATTAAAACGTGTCTTGCCTTCTTTTCCCCGCTTAGTGGTAATAATGATCACACCATTTGCTGCTCTTGAACCATAAATGGCCGCAGCTGAAGCATCCTTCAGAACTTCAATGGATTCAATATCCCGCGGGTTAAGGTCGGCAAGCGGGTTGGTTGGTTCGTTGCCGGTAGTACCCATGTTTTGTGTCTGAACCGGAATACCGTCTATCACATAAAGTGGCTGGTTGCTGGCCGAGATTGAAGAAGCACCACGAATGCGCGTCCTTACCTGCTGGCCTAGTTTACCTGTTCCCGCTGAAATGTGGACACCGGCAGTACGACCGTGCAAAGCCGTTTCAAAGCTGGGCATCGTATGGCCGGCAATATCTTCCGCCCTTACTGATGAAATGGACCCCGTCAGCTCATACTTGAGCCTTGTACCATATCCTACCACGACTACCTCATCCAGCAGCGCCAGGTCAGGCACAAGTGCAACATTGATAATTGACCGGCCTTCAACCGGGACTTCCCTGGTGGTCATACCAATGAATGAAAACAACAGCGTCGCATCCGGTGCTACATTAATTGAATAATTACCTTCAAAATCGGTAACAGTACCAATGGTCGTTCCTTTAACCAAAACGGTAACTCCAGGGAGGGTTCCCCCATCCGTTTCGTCAACTACCGTTCCGGTCACCCTGATCTCCTGTGCGAGAACACCAAAAGTCAGGAATAACAAAACGCCAAAAAATGATAACTTTTTCTTCATCTTAGATTGTTTTTGGTTAATAATTTAGGTTGTTTGATGATGATAACTTATGTTGTTTTTTTTTCGATTTGTAAATATAAGTAATATTGAACAATTTGCAATTTTTTTGAAAACTTTTTTAACAAATCAGCTGCAGGAATATTATTTTTTCGGATATTTACCGATTATGAATGAGGAAAAGATCATATTGGGCATTGATCCCGGAACCAACAATATGGGGCTGGGAATCATTGGTGTAGAAAAACAGGATATCCGTTTGATTGCAATGGACTTACTCAGACTGGACAAATTAGGTAACCATGCCTTAAAGCTCAAAAAGATATTCGAAACGGTATTGCGCAACATCGACCATTACCATCCTGATGAGCTGGCCATAGAAAGCCCATTTTACGGAAAGAATATTCAGTCGATGTTAAAGCTTGGACGGGCACAAGGCGTCGCCATTGCGGCTGCCCTGCACAGAAACATCCCTGTTTTCGAATATTCGCCCCGAAAAATCAAGCAGTCAATAACGGGCAAAGGCAGTGCAAGCAAAGAACAGGTCGCAGCCATGCTTTACCGGATTCTGAAAATTGACGGGGTGCCTGACGAACTGGACATCACAGATGCCCTGGCCGTTGCATTATGCCACCACTACCAGGGCAATAAAGGGAGTCTCAATGAAAAAAAGAGTTACAGTGGCTGGAAGGCATTCATAAGTGATAATCCAAACCGCGTTTCAGGCTAGGCCAGGCAAGTAAACTAGCTTCCCAGGGCATCACTGATTTGCTGAGCAATTTGTTTAAACTCTTCATTGCTGAGCTTCAGTTTGGGTTTGCTGAAATCTATATCATAGATGCCATTAATGGGTACGAGATGAATGTGTGCATGTGGCACTTCGAGTCCCAGAACGGCAACGCCAATTCGCTCGCAAGGAATCACCTGCTCCATGGCGCGCGCAAGCTTCTTCGAAAACAACCACAGGTCGGCGTATGTCTGGTCATCAAGATCAAATAGTTTATCCACCTCTTTTTTGGGAATAACAAGGGTATGCCCTTTTGCAAGGGGGTTGATGTCCAGAAAAGCATAGAAGCGTTCATCCTCTGCAATTTTGTATGATGGGATGTCTCCTTTTACGATTTTTGTAAATATACTGGCCATGGACATCTGTTTTTTTGATTACAAAAATTACTTACGGCAAACATAATGCAAAAGCTATCATCTTCACCGTGATATTTCAAGAATCTGGAAGGTAAAAAGACCGGCTGGCACATTGATTTCGACGGTATCACCGGCTTCTTTTCCCAGCAAGCCTCTTGCAATGGGCGAGCTTACTGAGATCTTTCCGGCTTTGATGTTGGCCTCATTCTCAGGAACAAGGGTATATGCCATTACGGCATTGTTCTTCAGGTTTTTAAGTTTTACTTTGGAAAGGATGGATACCTTGTTCATATCCAGCTGGCTTTCGTCAATCACACGCGCCTGGCTGAGCGTTTCCTCAAGC
This sequence comes from Bacteroidales bacterium, assembly GCA_007120085.1. GTDB lineage: Bacteria > Bacteroidota > Bacteroidia > Bacteroidales > UBA7960 > PUPG01. The sequence goes on from SKOK01000232.1 coordinate 21,831, forward strand.
TTGGAAATCCTAAGCTCAAGCATCCCCTGTTCATTCTTGGCAGCATCATATTCAGCATTTTCAGACAAGTCTCCCTTTTCCCGTGCTTCAGCAATTTGCTGTGAAATGGCAGGCCGGTCAACTGATTTTAGCTTTTCCAGCTCTTCCTGCAATTTCTCTAATCCTTCCTTCGTAAAATACTTTACCTGGTTCATGTCATCATACGTTAAAATAATACCAGACATTCACAAATATCTACAATAATGAGCAGATGCGAACGCCTGGAATAATTGTTTGTACTCTTTTTGCTTATTAAGCTTCCTGTCTTAAAAAAAGACAACTGTCACTCATAATACCATTATAGGAGCAAGCGACAGCTCTTTGAACAATAAGTCAGGGGCTTACAGAAAAAATACCTGATTGCGGTTTTCCACAACCAGGCTATTCGTTGTTGATTAACTTAACGGTGCAAATATAAATAATTATTTAATTTAATGCAAAAAAAATATTAATATTTCTTGTTTAGAATCTCCGAGAAAATTACAGCCGTGCGAAGATCAAATTCCGGAATGTCAGAGTCGCTGCTGCCATACATCTCTTCAGCCAGGGCAAGCTCTGCAGCTTCCTTGGCTTTATGTTGTTTGATCAACTCTTCAATGGTCTGGACTTTGCCATCAGATGCAAATGCATAATCATCGGAAACTACGGTTTTCCCGCTGAATTCTTCATAAGCAGGCTCCATTACTTGTTTTTCCGGCTCTACCTTCTGTTCCTGCCTGTATGAATAATCCGCTTGCTCACGTCTTTCCCTGGATTCATAAACCGGTTCAGTCTTTACCGGCTCTTCCTTTTTCTTTTTCTTGGTGCCAAAAAAATCTTCCAGCATCTCTTCCATATTCACTTCTTCTGCAGGGATGGGTTCATTGCCTGTGGCAGACTCGGTTTGTTTCTGCGGAGTCTTTTGGGTTTTAGGCTTGCGTCTTAAAAAGCTTACCAGCAACCAAACAATAATTAATACAATATATATAAGGTCTTCCATGGTGTCAGATTATCTGATTTAATTCAAAAGTATGAATTTTAAAATTCCGGTGAACAAAAATAGCAAAAAATAGTAACTTTACAAAATAAATGGTACGGAGAACGGAGAACGGAGAACGGAGAACGGAGAACGGAGAACGGAGAACGGAGAACGGAGAACGGAGAACGGAGAACGGAGTTCGGAGTTTGGAGTTTGGAGTTTGGAGTTTGGAGTTCAGAGTTTGGAGTTCGGAGTTTGGAGTTCGGA
>SKOK01000098.1 GCA_007120085.1 Bacteroidales bacterium
GTACTCGTAGTGCCTGGCAAGTGCCCATTTGAAGCCGTGTATATAAGCCGTGCCAAGACCCAGCTTGGCCTTGCGGGTCTCAAGAAACAACCTGCCGGGATACATCTTCATCAGCTTGCGTACCAACTCTGCTGTGCCATCAGGTGAATTGTCGTCCACTACCAGCACGTCAAAATCGCGAGGTAAGGAAAAAATCAACCTGAGAAGCTTCTCGATGTTATCCCGCTCATTATACGTCGGAATAATAACCAAACTTACAACCACTTTCTCCTCCGGGTTTAGGTTTTGAAACGGGTGATACGATAAGATACGGGTTACCTGCCATATCACCAACACATCAAAAGTACGATTTTTGAATAAAAAAATTGCAAAAAACCGTATTTCATTTATGATTTCTTAAATATTTCCAATAATATGTACTTTTGTCGTGGAAAGTTTGTTGGATGTTAGAGGTTGGAAGTTAGAGGTTGGAAGTTAGAGGCTGGAAGCTTGAAAAGGCTAGAAGCTCGAAGCTGGAAGCTCGAAGGGTTCGAGGAATATCAAACACGGCACAAATGCCGTGCCCGGTAACTTTTACAAATATGGATTTGTCCGTCATATCATTGCCGCATTGTGGCCACCGCTTTTTTGCGGGGGGCTTGATACTTTTGATGACGGTTTTTGTAATGTGCTGAATACGTAATTGTCATGGTTTTAATCAACTACCACTCTGTATCCATTGCCGTTGGCTTCAGCCAACGGACAGGAAATGGCACGACTCCCAGGGGGACTTTTGTCCCAGACAAGCCCGAACAGGTATTTATTTTAGGGCTAAAGCCCCCTGAGAGTAGTACTGCCTTTTATCCGTCAGCTGAAGCAGACGGCAATGGATATACCCATCATGTCATTCCCGCATTGTGGCAACCGCTTTTTCCGCGGGGGCTAACCCCTCAGAACGACAGGAGGCTCCGCAACCATAAACCATAAACCATAAACCCGTAACCATGAACCCGTAACCATGAACCCTATGATATACTTTGATAATGCTGCAAGTACGCAGATGCACGAGGAGGTGATCAAGGTTATCACTGATTGTATGCATGCCATTTATGGCAATCCATCTTCTGTGCATGAAGCTGGCAGACGCGCCAGGGTGGTGGTGGAGCAATCACGAAGAACCATTGCCAGGCTTTTGCATGCATCACCTTCGGAGATATTTTTTACCTCAGGAGGAACTGAAGCCAGCAATGCCCTTCTGTGGGGGTGTCATAAAGATCTCGGGCGACGGATTTTTATCACCGGCAGGCTGGAACATCCGGCTGTGCTCAAAACCCTTGAATCCTTGGAAAAGATAATGGACGTCGAGGTTCATTTTGTCCGTCATCAACCCAATGGGCACGTTAGCCTTGACCATCTTGAAGAATTGCTGAAGGCACATCCCTCAGCCGTAGTCAGCCTGATGCACGCAAACAACGAAATCGGGAACCTGCTGCCATTGAAAAATGTCGCGGCCTTGTGTGCTCAATATGGCGCGTTGTTTCATTCTGACACGGTGCAAACCATCGGAAAGTTTTACACTGACTTGTCAAAAGGCGTGCTGGACTTTGCTGCTGCAAGTGCGCATAAATTTCATGGGCCCAAGGGGGTAGGATTTATGTTTGTTAAAAAGGGTCATGCATTAACTCCTTTTGTAACAGGTGGAGGCCAGGAACGAGAAATGCGTGCTGGTACTGAAAATGTTTGCGGCATTGCAGGGATGGCGAAAGCCCTTGAGATGGCATATCTGGACATGGAATCGGATCAAAAACACATTTCCTCACTGAAGCAAGCCTGCATGGCACTGTTGCTGGAAAAGATACCCGGGTCGGCATTTTATGGTGATGCTGCCGGTAGCAGCCTGCATACCATTATGAATATATCTCTTCCTGAGGGTAAACAAGCCGACATGCTATTGCCAGCCCTCGACATTCGTGGAATATGTGTATCTTCGGGTAGTGCGTGTTCATCAGGCAGCATAAAGAAATCAGCCGTGATGCAAGCCTTGAACACAAACCCTGAAAGGCCTTCGATTCGTGTGTCTTTTAGCCGTTACAACACTTTGGAAGAAGTTCAGCATTTTGTTCAACACTTGTCAGACATCCATCAGTCTTCGTAAAGCTTCACGTTGTCAACCCTGAAGGTGCCGGTATTGCCTTGTGGTGCAGCAGCTTCATATTTCCAGGCAATGTATAAAATCCCCTGGTAGGGTGAAAGATCAATATAGCCTGAATGTATCCAAACGTTGTCGGGGTCACTTTGGCCGGCAAGCCTGGCGTCCAGTGGTTCCCATGTCGCATTTTTTACATCATCGCCATCGAAGTCAGATGATATGTAGAGGCTGAAGCCATCGTGGGTGTAGAAAGCCTTGGCTGACTCAAACTCAAACACCGGATTGCTCATGGCATCCCTGTCTATCGGGGGTGTGATCATCCACATTACGTTGGTCGGGTCGGGTGAGTTAAAGGCCGTTGCCTGGGCATAATGATTGTTTTGATGCGTACGGCAAATCCAATTTCTGCCCCCTTCTTCGGCGTAAGCTGTCCATCCATCCTGGTTAATGATCGCGTGATCCGGATATGACTGAAAGTCCTCATCAATAGAGGTTACGGGGTCGCCCGGCTGATGATCATCTTCTTCAAGCAGCTCCAGGTCATCAAGGTTGCGGATTTGCAGCTGGGGTGAATTATAGATGGATGCGATGGCCGTGAGGTTGTATCTGCCACCCACGATCTGTGTATTGGCAAATGAAGCCCAGTTGGTGGTGTACATATCTACCGAACCGGTGTTGTCAGTAACAACGACATTGCCGGCAAAAGTGCCACCGCCAGGCAGGATGGCATCTTCAATAAGTACGAGTGTTGATTCAAAGTCATTGATGTTATCTCTCAGGTTCTGGATCGTTGTAACCACAGGCTCCGGCATTTCTCCTGCTCCCAGGGCAACGGCATTGCCCAGTGGAATCTGGTCAACCTGTAGCAGCCCGTTGAAACGGGTAATGGGTAAGTTTGAGGATATGATTCTGACTTTAAGGCTTCTGTCAAGCGAGTGCCAGGATTGGAAACGCAGCGCGATGCCGTCGCCGTGCTCATCCATCAGGTAAGCATTCTGTCCGGGCAGGTTCTCGTGTTCGCGGTCTGAAATGATGACACCCTCAATGCGTGTGTTGGGTGGCAGGTTGGTTACACCTTCCGCCTGCATTTGCCTGATCTGGGCAATGGTTAACAGGTCAAGGTCTTCCCCCGGCGGTTCACAGCGCTCTCCCTCCATAATTACCTCTGAGGTACGGCGAATGTGCAGCTGCATGTCGCTCAGATGCTCCCCCACCAGACCAATGATGCTGCCATTGCCTTCTGGGGTCAGCTCCTGCGCAAACTCTGCATAGCCACTGGTGCGGATAATGAGGCTGTTACCCTCACAGTCTTCCAGGCGCCGATTGGTGCCCGCCTGTATCTCCGGTGATAATGCATAGGGTACACCCGCATCACTAAAAGAAAACTGCACTTCATCCAGCTTAACCAGCATTCCTTGCATGTCACTTGTGATCTGGTCAATCGTGGTATGTATGGGTTCAGGGTGTTTCCCTGATGCCTGCACAATGATGTTTGTGCTGCCATCGATGTCAGTCAGCTGCAACATGCCCCTGTAATCGTCCAGAACGGCTCCTCGCAGGGCAATCCTTACGGAATCTCCTTCTTTGAAGTTTCCAAATTGCGATAACCGGAGAAAAATACCTGCATCATCATCCTGGACAAAGGCCTCACGGTAGATGTTGCCGGAGCTGTCGTCCATACCAACAATGGCCATGATATTTAAACCGGATTCTTCGAAAGCGACCGGTTCGTCCTGGTACAGATCCCTTAGCTGGCTAATGGTGATGATGCTGTCGGCGCTTAGCTCATTGGCCGGCGGCGCATCCGGCTCAATCTTCTCGCATGATGAAATTGTTGCGAAAAAGATCAAGGAGAGAATAATGATCGCTGGGCTATAATTGAATATGCGTCTCATAATTTTATTTTTTTTGACAGGGCTAAGCCTTGTCGTTTCATGTTAGTCTTCATAGAGTTTTACGTTATCAACCCTGAAAGTGCCTGTTTTTCCTTCAGGTTCGGCGGCTTCATAGCGCCATGCGATGTGAACTATTCCTGAATAGGATGACAGGTCTAAATATCCCGAGTGTATCCAGGTGTTATCATTGTCGGCCTGGCCGGCAAGTCTTGCGTCGAGGGCTTGCCAGGTGGCACTCGTCACATTGCTGCCATCAAAGTCAGTGGCAATGTGGAGGCTGAAACCATCGTGGGTATAGAATGCTTTAGCTGATTCAAACTCAAAAACCGGGTTAGTCATTGCGTTGAGATCGATCGGTGGTGTGATCATCCACATAATGTTTACGGGGTCAGAAGAATTGAACGCTGTTGCCTGGGCATAGTGATTGTTTTGATGGGTGCGGCAGATCCAGTTCCTTTCTCCTTCTTCTGCAAAAGCTGTCCAGCCATTCTGGTCGATTACTGCGTGATCAGGATACGATTGAAAGTCTTCGTCAATATGCGTGACTGCTTCACCCGGGTCTGTGTCATCATCATCGTCGTCATCATCACCACAACGTGGATTATTCATGTTGAGCTCTGACATAGTTCTGATATATAGCTGGAAGTCATTTCGATGTTGAGAAAGGACAGCAATGACACTGCCATTAAGGCCGGGCGCCGGTTCATCGGCAAAATTGGCATAACCTGATGTCCGAACGATAATCTGGTTGCCATTGCAGTCTTCAAGCATGCGGTTGACGCTCAGAAGGTTCTCGCTGTCAGCAAAAGGTTGGCCAATATGGCTTTCAATGAATTGGACATCTTCCAGTTTGATAAGCATGCCCTGGTGGTCTGAATTGATGCCGGGAATCTGCATGACTGTTGGCTCCACAGCTTTCCCATTGGCTTTTTTAATGATGTTCCTGTCCACGTTTACATTGTCGATCTGCATCATTTGCTGGTATGGGCCGAGAATGGTACCCTTGAGGTACACCCTTACGGAGTCGCCCTGGTATATTCCGCCCGGTGCCTGCAAGCGAAGGTTGATGGCTCCGGTGTGGTCCTGGACAAAGGCACTCCGGTAAATGTTGCCTGACTTATCATCCATGGTCACCGTAGCATAAATGGAATAGTCATCCTCAAACAGGATGGGCTCGTTGTCGTACATATCCCTGAGCTCCGCAATGGTTAGCACTGTGCCGACCGGAATGTCGCTCAACGGGGGTTCGTCAAAGTCATCGTGAATGCATCCCGGCATCATCAAAAGGCCTGTCAGCGGAAAGACGAGCAGAAATATATATTTTTTATTGAAAATCATATGATTGTTTTTTTGAGGTTACGAACTAAAATCTGAATGCCAGGTTTGCAAAATAGGTTCTGCCATATAAGTAAAAGTACTTTGATGCGTACTGATCCGGATTGCTTGCGCTATATCTGAGCTGTTCAAACCCGCCGATGCTGAAATCTGTGTTATCTAAAATATTTGAAACACTAATGTTGAAATTGATGAAATACTGTCTGCGGATGCGCCACGATTTCCCGGCAAAAACATCGACGGTGTAGTTGAAGTCGAGTTTTTCCTGTCCGAGCAACTGATCCCATTGCGGGTCGGTTTCCACCAGGTTTCTTACGGCCTCTGCTGTCCGTCTGTCGGGGTTGATGTCGATGTAGATATCATCGAATACATTGGCATTAACGCCTACGAACCAGTACCTGGGGCTGTTGTATCGCAGACCGACCGATCCGGCGGTGTGTGTCATCCCGCCGATTTTATAATTCTTGAGATAAACTTCACGGCCTTCGGCCATAATTTCGAAGTCGTTGTCGCGCGCGATGGTCACCTGCGGGCGGGAGTTGTAAATGTAGTCACCGGTACCGGCAACGATATAGCCGGAGAGGGTAGAGGTAAACTGAAGGTCGATGCCCAGTTCGACGCCCATGTGCCGTGTGTCGAGGTCTGTCATAATATAGTTGACAAAGGTGCGCAGCTCGTCATGGTAGAAGCTGCGTGACCAGGTCTGATCCTGGAACTCGGTGTAAAACAGGGTAAGGCGCGATTTAATGAATGGCGACCGGACGATGTAGCTCAGGTCACCTGAAAAGATGGTCTCGCTGCTGAGGTCATTAATCACATCGTCGCGCACCCTTGACGATATGTATGCATCGCGAAAATAAGGTGCGCGGGTCATGTATGCGGCATTTGTTTCAACATAGTGGCGGCCGGTGATCTTGTATGTTGCTCCACCCTTGAGTCCGAAGTTGGTGAAATTGTGTTTCTCGCTATCCCCGTATGAGTTGTCAGGGAAACGGGCATTCTTCATGTGTCCGGTGCGCCAGAAAGTAGTATGCGACAACATTCCCGAAACAAAAAAGTCAAATTTGGGCAATATCCATTCGCTTTGCGCGAAAAGGGAGTATTCGTTGATATTTCCGGTGAAGTCATAACCGAACACGTCACCTTCTTTGACGATGCGGTTGGGGTTGTTGATGTCGGGTTGAGCCATCATTGGATCGGCAAAGTCTCTTTCGGCAAACTGGTCTATGTCATAAAAAAAGTCGCCACCAAGCAGGTCGTCAATGGTTTTGAACTGATGTGTTTTGGACATAGAAGCGTTGATGCCGCCTGAGAGGATGTGTGTTGGGTCAATGACATGTTCGATGGTGGAATTAAGAATCATTTGGGTGCGGTCGTTCCTCCGTTCTTCCAAGATGTATTTTGAGCGCATGCCGGTTACGTTGTTTCCTTCGATGCCGTCAACGTTTTCAACAGTAAACATGTTCCTTCTGTTGGCATTGTAAAACCATTCCCAGTCGATTTGCCTGAAGCTGTCATCGTTTTGCCAGAGGTCGGTGATGAGGTTAAACATGTTGGGGTCGTTTTGGTGCCAGCTTGGCAGCCACCTGTAATAATCGGGTCTGGGGTCACCGGCGAAACTGTAGTCGGGGTGGTCGAACGACTTGTGGCTGTCGTACCAGTTGAGTGCTGTTGATCCGCCGCGGCCGAAGCTGTATGCGGCGCTTGTTGATATTTCCGTTTGCGAAGAAGGGGTATAATAGTGTGACAGGATAACCCAGGGGTTGTGAAAATTGTTGACCCTGGCGTTTCGTTTTTCCCCGTTTTGCCATCCCCAGTTGGGGTTGTAGTAGTTGTTGCCGGTGAGGTCGTAGGCTTCCTGCACGGCAACGCCCGGCCTTCCTGTGCGTGATGGGGCGCCAAAGGCGACCAGCCCGATGCTGTGTTGGTTGTTAAGCTGCCTTTCGGCAGAAAGAAAATACCCCCAGGCGTCATAAAAGGTGCCCGGTGCATATCCTTCGCCGGCTGAACGGCGTGATCCGCTCATTGTGAGTGCCCATCCGTTATCCTGCATGCCGGTGTTGTGGGTGAACATCATCCGGTGGTTGTACGTGCGATTGGCGCTGGAGTATGTGGCCCTTGTTCCTGCCCCGAAGCGCGAAGCGCGCGTCACGATGTTGGTGGCCCCGCCAATTCCGCCAAAGCTTTGACGTGAAGCACCCAGGCCGTTCACCGGTTCAGTCATACGGGTGACGTCATTGAGACCGCCCCAGACAGAATAAAATGCCCGGCCCGTTTCCGGGTCATTAACAGGAATGCTGTTGATCATCAC
>SKOK01000226.1 GCA_007120085.1 Bacteroidales bacterium
TCGAACATCCGTTTACAGTATCCGGACTCGTACTGGGTGCACAAGGAACCTTCTTTGCCAGGGTGCCCGACAACAATGTCAAGCTGATGACAGAAGTGCTTCTGGAAGCAGCCAAACACGACGGCACCTCAGTAGTGGAAATTCTGCAGAACTGCATCATCTTTGCCGATAAAGTACACGAACATATCACCAACCGCGACTTCCGTGAGGATCGCCAGCTCTTCCTTAAGCATGGCGAACCAATGATCTTTGGCAAAGACAAAAACAAGGGGATCATCCTCAACGGCCGTCATCTCGAAGTGGTGGAACTCGGCAAGCATGGCATCAACGAAAACGACCTGCTGGTACACGATCAATATACCCAGGATCCCAGCATTCACCGTATGCTCGGCCGGATGAAAGCACCCGACTTCCCCGTTGCTGTAGGTGTGATACGCTCCGCATCATTCGACACTTATGATGACCTGATGGAAGAGCAGATTAAGACAGCTAAAAAAACCTCCAAAATCCAGTCGGTGAACGACCTGCTGCGCAGCGGCGACACCTGGGAGATTTAGAGGTAATGCCGGCAGGCAATTAAAAATAACAGGCTCATGGGAATTGTGCAACGCGACAGCTTCCGCATAACCCTTATCTCCTATGCCGGAGCAGGCCTGGGATACCTGAACAAAATATTTCTGTTTACAAACTTCCTGGACACAGAGCAGGTAGGACTGGCTAACCTGCTGGTTACGATCTCTTTGATATATGCACAATTTGCAGCTCTAGGCAACAGGAATATCATCACAAGGTTTTTCCCTTTCTTTCACAACAAGGACAATCACCATAACGGCTTCCTGTTCGGTATTATAGCATTATCACTCGCAGGCTTTGTAATCGCAACGCTTCTGTTTGTTGCATTACAAAAGCCTTTTGCGCTGCTATATGCAGACTCCAGCCCATTGCTGGTTGACTATGCCTGGTACATCCTTCCAATGGCAATGGCCACGGTTTTTTATAACATGTTTGAGTCTTATCTGCGTACACTGCTGAGCAATGTCCTGCCAACACTTACACATGAGATCATACTCAGACTGTTTGTCACATTGTCCATCTCACTGTTTGCCTTTGGTCTCATTAGTTTTCCGCTCTTTGTCATTCTTTATGTAATCGCTTATTGCCTTCCGGCGATCATCCTTGTTTTTTACACAGCAAGCAAAGGCTGGCTGCTTGTCAAGCCAATGTGGTCACCAATGTTACGACGGCTCAGCAAAATCATGATTGTTTACGGCATCTACTCCCTTTTCAACAACCTCAGCAGCTTTCTCCTGGTCAGCATTGACTCACTCATGGTGGCAGGGATGGTTGACCTTGGTGCTGCAGGGATATATACCACCATGGTATTCATGACCTCCGTAATCCTGATCCCCTACCGGTCGATGGTAAAAGTGGCCGCTCCACTGGTTGCCGGATACTGGAAAAGTCGATCAATGGATCAGTTGCAGGCCATTTGCCGGAAAGCATCAGCCGGTAACCTGGTGGTTGGCGCAAGTCTTTTCATGCTCATATGGGTAAACCTGGATAACATCTTTTACTTTATGGCACCGGAATATGAAGTCGGAAGATATGTCTTTTTACTTCTCGGGATCGGGAAACTCCTGGATATGAGTGCGGGCCTGAATGCCGCCATCCTGAACAACTCAAAAAAATACAGGTATGAACTGATCTTTACAGCTTTAATGCTGGTTAGTGCCATATTGCTAAACCTTTTGCTGATTCCTCCCTATGGAATCAACGGAGCAGCCATTGCCAGCATGCTGAGCCTTATTCTCTTCAATGTGCTTCGGCTGGTCTTCGTTTACCGGCACTTTCGCTTAAAATCATTTAAAGCCAGGGATGCGCTCGTGCCTCTGATCCTTGCAGGCATTATGCTGACATCAACATATGTTGTTACAGGCCTGCACCCCCTGGCTGATGCGCCTCTTCGGTCAGCTGTTGCAGCTTTGCTGTTCCTCGTACCGGTAATGATGCTTAAAGTGTCTCCCGAAATCAATCGCTGGATTAAGGAATTTTCAGGGATGGGATAATGGATAAAACGCTTCCGTTGAAATTATTTAACTCAACAGAGGATGATTATTCAGCACCGGTGTTAACCTTTACTTCCTTCACTTCGATGGTAAACTCTATGCTGTCCTCATCCAGCATCTTGCGCAGCTGGTCAAGCTGTCCGCTCATCATCTGCTCCACCATTTGCCGCTGCTGGTCAGGCATTTGTGCAAGTTCCCTGTCAAATTCCAAAAGGGCCTGCTGCGCCTCTTCCCGCTCAGCATCCGAAAGGTGCTCTGTCAACCCCTGTACAATGATTTTTGTCATGAAAGGAATCATCATGCCATTGACGTTACGGTAATCAAGCATCTTTACCACTGGTTCAATGACCTGCACCCGGCCTTCTTCTATCTCTGCTTCAGCAGAAAACCGCATCTGGCGTAACACCCAGTCTTCATTATCAAAATAAAGATGCAACTGACCCATCGGCTCATCCACGTCGTCAAAAGCATCCATAAAAACACGCATATCCTCAAGAAAAATCACGTGGGTGTAGTGGCCATCAATGCTTTCCGACCCTGAATATACGGCATTTTGTTTTAGATGTTCAAATATCTCCGCAGAAAAGAAATCCGCATCAACCATCGGTGAATTAGTCTGCATCCCCAATCCGGATATCGATCCCCAGAAACTGTCAGTCTCAACCTGGCTCACAAAATAGGGGCGGCCTTCCTCGTATTGTTTTACATAGTGTGTCGTAAAGTGCTCCGTCACAACCTTATAGTCATCAACATTCTTGATCGATTGCTCATAATGCTGCCTTACGGTTTCAAGTATTTCTGCCGCTTGGGGGTCTTTGTATTGACCGTACAGATATGAAAATGGCATAAGCAGCATAAAGGCTGCAAAGAAGATGTGAATCATAAGTTTTTCAATTTTTTCCATTGTTTTCATTGTTTTTTTATGAAATTTGTTGAATGAATGCCCTGCCAAAACCATTGGGCTTTTCAAAGATAATAAATAATTTAATTCAATTCCTGCACATGGCAGACAGGGAATACAAGACCTTTACATTTAGCGGCTCCTGCGTGGATGATTTCGCTACGAAAGCACTCCGATGGGGAAATCAGCATTTTGACATAACAGCTTGCCTTAACTCCAACAATTTCGATCACGACAAATACAGCAGCGTGCAGCAAATCATAGCCCTGGGAGCAGCCGACAGCTTTCATGGCAGCCAGACTTCAGTATTTAATGAATTGAAAGCATTTGCTGACCAGTTCAACGACTGGCTCTTTGGTTTCTTTTCTTATGAAATAAAAAATCAGTCAGAGCAACTCCATTCCAAAAATCCGGACGGAATCAATATGCCGATGGCACACTTCTTCAGACCGGTAATATTGCTGATCCGCGAAAGTAACACCTGGCGCATAGGATGCCTCCCCGGTTATGGTAACATATCTTGTGCTGAAAATGTTTATTCTTCCATTCTCGCCTATCTGAATAATAACAACCAAGGCTATTCACCCATCAACATGAAGGCGAAGGTGAGCAAATTGCGCTACCTGCAGCAAGTGGACTCAATCAAAAAACACATCCAGGCCGGCGATATTTATGAAATGAACTACTGTGTTGAGTTTTTTGCAGAGAATGCCCATGCCGACCCACTGTCTGTTTATGAACACCTGAACAGGGCGTCTCCTGCACCTTTTTCCTGTTTTTACGCGGTTGATGACAAATACCTGATGTGCGCAAGCCCTGAACGTTTCCTAAAGAAACAAGGCAACCGCCTGATCTCACAACCCATCAAGGGCACCAGCGCCAGGGGTGCCACGCCTGACGAAGACCACGCGCTCAAACACAGCCTTTACACTGACGCCAAGGAGCGCAGCGAAAACGTTATGATCGTTGACCTCGTACGCAACGACCTGTCGCGTACCGCACGCAAGGGCAGCGTAAAAGTGGAAGAGCTCTTCGGCATCTATTCTTTCAGCCAGGTACACCAAATGATCTCTACAGTGGTTGCGGAGTTAAGGCCAGGAAGCCACTACCTGGATGCCATAGAAAATGCTTTCCCTATGGGCTCAATGACAGGTGCACCCAAGATCAGGGCGATGCAGCTGATTGACAAATATGAAGACACACGTCGGGGCCTTTACTCCGGAGCCGTGGGATACATAAGCCCCGAAAAGAACTTTGACTTCAACGTCGTTATCCGCAGCATACAGTATAATGCAAAAAATAAGTATCTTAGCTACATGGCCGGCAGCGCCATCACCTCCGGCTCAGTACCCGAAAAAGAATATGAGGAATGCCTGCTGAAAGCCAGGGCAATGGCGAAAGCACTGCAATTGTAAATGGTTGCGGGTTCATGATTATCACAAAATTTGCGACAATCTGCGCTTCTTATCTGAGACCATCTGCGAGAACAAATAAAGTTACACACAGAAACACAAATCATTGAACAACAATACATAACGTAATTATAAACATATGAACCGAGCACTTGCGAGCTCGGCGAAGCCAAACACCCATGCCAAAGCTTTTAACACACAGGTGAATGATTATTTACCGCTGGCAGCGGATCGCCCTGAAAGGGCAGCTTCAACACAACCACAAATAACTAAATACCATATAGTTACCAAATTATAAACCGATGAAAATAATACTACCTGAATTACACAGCATACGATTTAAGCAAGCTAACCTGCTCATTATATTTATTGTATTGATGAATTTATGCCATGGTACTGTTTCGGCCGAGGAGAGGAGGAATGTGCGCCTGATGACTCCTGTAGAGAGAATTTTTGTTGGAGGTTATTTGGGTGCACATTTTGATTTTCTAACAACCCTAAGCCTGCACGCACACACAGGATACCTGATCACAAACCGCCTCTCAGCGGGCATCAGCGGCAACTACCAGTATTCTTCCGTGTGGGGACAGCGCACTCCGACAACCCACGTTTATGGTGCAGGCGTCTTTTTAAGGTTTGGAATAGTCTCTGATATTTTTGTGCAAACTGAGTTTGAGCACCTGCAGCTGCGCGTGAGGCAAACCAACAATGGATATGCAGAAAACAGCGAAGACAATTACTTCATTGGCCTGGGCTATGCCGCACCTGTGTCGCGACGTGTGAACATCAACCTCATCCTGCTCTATAACATCAACCAAAACAGCACGGTTTACTTCAACAATCCCTTTTTCAGGATCGGCGTTGACGTGTTTCCGTTTTAAAATCATCTCAAAAACAAGTGACAATTAAACAAAACACTGTTTTTGATGGTTTCATAAGAAACATGTACGTTTAATTCACCAAACTCATTAAAATCCAACCTTATGAAGACTGATCTTGACATTGCCAAGGCTGCCACCATGCGGCCGATCACTGAAGTAGCATCCAAACTTGGCCTTGCGGAGTCCGACCTGTATCAATATGGGAAGCACATTGCCAAGTTGCCTTTGCGGCTAATTGACGACAAAGAAATCCCCAAAAAGAAACTTGTACTTGTCACGGCCATCACACCAACGCCGGCCGGAGAAGGTAAAACCACGACATCCATTGGCCTGACCGAAGGCTTGAACCGTATAGGTGTCAAAACCACCGTTGTAATACGTGAACCCTCTCTGGGTCCGGTTTTTGGGATTAAAGGCGGAGCTGCCGGTGGCGGATATGCCCAGGTGCTGCCAATGGAAGACATCAACCTGCACTTCACAGGCGACCTTGCAGCCGTTGAAAAAGCACATAACCTGCTGGCTGCCCTGGTTGACAATCACCTTCAAAGCAAAAACAATTCGCTTAACCTGGATCCCAGGAAAATCGTCTGGAAGCGTGTCATCGATATGAACGAACGCGCCCTGCGCAACATCATTGTCGGGATGGGCGGTCCGAAACAGGGCGTCCCGCGCGAAACGGGATTTGACATTACCGCTGCTTCAGAGATCATGGCAGCACTTTGCCTGTCCAAAGACCTGGAAGACCTGAAGAAACGTTTTGGAAATATCCTGGTTGGCTTTACCTATGATGACCAGCCCGTTTATGCCAAGGACTTCAACGCCCAAGGTGCAATGGCAGCCCTGATGAAGTATGCCATCATGCCGAACCTCGTACAGACCATCGAAGGCAACCCTGCCATCGTGCACGGCGGGCCTTTTGCAAACATCGCCCAGGGTACCAACACGCTCATCGCTACAAAAATGGGCCTCTCGCTGTCCGACTATGTTGTAACTGAAGCCGGTTTTGCCTCCGAGCTGGGTGCTGAGAAATTCCTGAACATCAAATGCCAGTACGGTGGTTTGTCACCCAATGCTTCAGTGATCGTAGCCACCATCAGGGCACTCAAATACCACGGCGGTGCAAAACTCGCCACGCTGAAAGAGCCCAATGCAGAAGCCGTTTCAAAAGGCCTCGCCAACCTCGAAAAGCACATCGAAAACATCAGGCACTTCAACCTCAAGCCGGTCGTAGCCATCAACAAATTTTACACCGACACAGATGAAGAAGTCAACATCGTTAAACAACGCTGTGAAGAGCTGGGCGTGAAAGCAGCCGTTTACGAAGGCTGGGAAAAAGGTGGCGAGGGTGCCATCGAGCTGGCACAGCTGGTAAAAGAAGCAGCGGAAAGCTGCACCACCTGTTTTGAACCCCTTTATGACTTCAGCTGGGACATCGAAAAGAAGCTTCACACCATTGCCACCAAAATGTATGGCGCTGATCACGTTGAATACACCGTGAAGGCTAAAGCCCAGATGGCACAGTTTGAAAAGATCGGCCTCGACAAGCTTCCCGTATGTGTCGCAAAAACCCAGAAGTCGCTGTCCGACGACCAGTATAAGCTCGGCCGCCCCAAAGACTTTACCGTGAAGATCAGGGAGTTTGAAGTCGCTGCCGGAGCAGGATTCCTCATTCCAATTGCCGGTACGATCATGAGGATGCCCGGGCTTCCATCCCTGCCATCAGCCGAGAAAATCGACATCGACAATGATGGCAACATAACGGGTTTGTTTTAATGATCAATTAAAACGAAACCTTCTGGGAGTTTCAATGTATAATTCATAATAAGAACAACAATCTAAGCCTTATTGTGAATTTGGATAGGCTTTCGCCTGAATATGTTTGCAAACAAAAAAGTCAGTAAGAAAGATTGACAAAGAAAAACCGGAATAGTTCAACAACTCCCAGGTAAACAGGCAGTATTTCCTACCCTGACAGCAGCCTATCCATCACCAGGCTGCTGTTTTTTTTAGTGGACATCAAGGCCATATCGCATGTAAATGAGGTGCTCCATGGTTTTAAGGATCTCCTCCATGTATTCATTAACGGCTTTCACGCTGCCGGGTAAGGTGTAAACAAACGTGTTGCCAATAAGTCCGGCCACGCCTCTGCTTAACAGGGCATTGGGTTTTTTCTCACCATATTTCATCCTGATCATCTCCATGATCCCCGGGATCTCCATGTCAAGCATTGGCTTTACGGTCTCAACGGTGACGTCTCTTGGCCCAATGCCCGTGCCCCCTGTGGTAATGATCACATCGACTTCGTCATAGGTGCTTTTTTCGATCAGTACGCTGAGACTGGAAGCATCATCAGGGATAATAGAATGCGCAACCTCGATGTTCCTGGGCAGCTTATCAAAGTGGCTTTCAAGGATTTCAACGATGCGCGGACCACTTCGGTCAGCATAAATTCCTTTGCTGGCCCTATCGCTCAGGGTAACAACATGAAAACGCAATATTCTTGGCTTATACTCCAGGACATCTCCGGGCTTTAGCGATCCCTGGCGGATAACCCTGGCAAAAATGCCCTCCTTTGGCATCACACAATTGCCCACCTCCCTGAAGATGGCACAGGCTGACCCGTGGCATTGCTTGCCAATCTGCGTGACCTCGAGTTCAACGTTTTCACCAAAAAAACGGTCCAGCGGCGAGGTTTTATAAAGCTCAACGCCTTCGGTAGTAAGATTTTCGGCAAACTCTCCATAGGCAATTGGCCGCCCGGCCTGCGCCGAAAAACGATCCACACTCTCCTTACCAAGCAAGCTCACCTGCCGGTGCCAATGACCAGCATGTGCATCATTCATCACACCCAGGTGATTAAGGGTTATCTCATCAATGGCCTTTTTAACAGTGCCCTTTTCCTCAGACACATTTACAGATAATATCTTTAGTTTCATTGTCATGCTTTTTTCTTCTCAACCAAATGAATATTTTCTAATACCATGCCCTTATCAACAGCCTTACACATGTCGTAAATGGTCAGCAAGGCCACGGAAGCAGCTGTAAGTGCCTCCATCTCAACCCCTGTTTGCCCAAGGCACTTTGCAGTAGCAAGTACCTCAACGCCACACCTCTCGTTTTCGTTATGCAATGCCGTTTCAACAGACACTTTGCTCAGCTGCAATGAGTGACACAGAGGAATGAGTTCGGCAGTGCGTTTAGCCGCCTGTATTCCGGCAATCTCGGCCACCGTCAGCACATCCCCTTTCTTAAGGCCGTTATCCTTTATCAGTTGCAAGGTTGCGGGTTGCACCGCAATAAACCCCCCGGCAATAGCCGTACGCTGCTGCACCGGTTTGTCACCAACGTCAACCATACGCGCCTTGCCATCCGGGTCAATGTGTGTTAATTTCATATGTTTATATTTGCGTAAGTGATTGTATGTCTGCGACTTGTGCTAATTCCTAAGATGGTGAATGGATGTTAGATATCAATTAGAAGTTAGATTTTCTTTTCCCAACCTCTAACGTCCACCATCCAGTTTGCATAATCATCCCCCTGTGTGTCAAAAATCCTGTTCCCGAATGGTCGGGATTTTCAACATGGGCGTTTGGCTCCGCCGAGCTCGCAAGTGCTCGGTTCATAAGTTTATATTTTTTTAAGACAAGGCATGCCTTGCCCACGAATAACCACCAATCAATCATCGGCAATCGAAAATCGTTAATTGTTAATTGATTCTCAGCCTCCTATGTTATGAAACGCATTCATCATATTCACAGTTCCTTTGGCGGGCTTGTTCACCAGGGCCATTTCAATGGCCTTCTCAATGCCCAGCTCACGGATGTCGTATTCCAGGTCAGAGAAAAGGCAGGGTTTCATTTTCCCGTTGCTGGTAAGGCGCAAGCGGTTGCATTGCCTGCAATCGCCGCCGCTGCCTCCCTCTACAATGCCAAAATGCCCGGTCTGCAAATCCATCTCGCTGATGAAGCGGACCTCCAGCCCTTCCCGGAGACCAAATTCACGCACTTTTTCAGCGCCTTGCCTGTCATCGCCCTTCACCACACAATTAATCTTAATGGGATGCAGCCCTGCTTCCTTTGCTGCAGCAATGCCCCTGAACACCTTGTGAATGTCACCGCCCCGGGTAATCAGCCTGAAATTATCCGCATCCATGGTGTCAAGACTGATGTTAATGCGATGTAGTCCTGCTTTGGCCAGCGGCACAGCAAATTTTTCAAGCATGGTGGCATTGGTCGTCATTGCAATATCCTCAACACCTTCAACATCTGCAATCATCGACACCAGCTTGATGATGTCTTTGCGCACCAGCGGTTCACCACCCGTCAGCCTGATTTTCGTAATCCCTAAAGGCACTGCAACAGAAACAACCTGCTGTATCTCCTCAAACGTGAGGATGTCGCTGTGCTTAAGCAATGCCGGATCCTTTTCCGGCATACAATAGTGACAACGCAGGTTGCAACGGTCGGTTACGGATATACGCAGATAGCTTATTTCTCTTTTATATCGGTCTAACATCTGTAAATACTCCTTTTTCAAGTTCAAACACCCCGGCAGGGATGTTCATCAAACCCTGTGCCAGTCCAACGGCGTGGATATGCGCCGAACCATGGTACTGCACGGGCGTCACCTCCCCTGTAGCCGGGTCAATATATACAGGCAAAAACTCACGACGGTCGGCCTTCTTTCTTCTGAAAGGCACTGCCAGCGGCATTTGCAGCTGCAATGGCCTGTACTGGTGACCCATCATTTCAAACAACAATGGTTTTACAAAGACTTCAAAGTTTATGAATGACGACACCGGATTCCCTGGCAAACCAAAAATGGCTGACTTCTCTGTCCGGCCAAATACGGTCGGCCTCCCGGGCTTAACCGCCACCTTGCTAAAACCTATCTTTACTTGGTTTTTCTTCATGATCTCCGGTACGAAATCAAAGTCACCCATTGACACACCGCCGCTGAGAATCACCACGTCGTTTTCGGCCAGCGCCTTCCTGATGGCACGATCGGTTGCATCCTTGTCATCGGGAATGATCCCCATATAATTGGCGATACAATGGGCTGCCTTTACCTGTGCTGCGAGTTGAAACCCATTGCTGTTGCGGATCATTCCGGGGCCAGGCACTTCGGCAGGTTCAACCAGCTCGTCGCCGGTAGAGAGAACGGCCACACGCGGCCGTTTCGACACCAGCGGCATAACAGCTCCTACCGACGACAGCATGGCAATGTGCTGGGCCTTGATGAACTCAGCCTCTTGCAAAACGACATCCCCTTTCTGCACATCTTCGGCTTTGTAAGCAATATTTGGCGTTGTTTTAACACCTGTAAAACGAATACGCTCAGTACCCACTTCCTCGGTCTGTTCAACCATGATAACCGTGTCGGCTCCGTCAGGCACTTTGGCACCCGTCATGATGCGGATGCATTGCCCCGCCCCTACTGAGCGGGTGGCAATGGCGCCAGCGGCAATTGTCTCCACCACCTGCATTTCATCCGAAAGATCAGCCCGCCGGCAGGCAAAACCGTCCATCGCTGCCTTATTGAAAGGCGGCATGTCAACGTCAGAACGAATATCTTCGGCCAGCACACGGTGCAACGCATTATTGAAATCAACACGTTCAACGCCCTGCCGCCTGGCGTCAGAAAGAATTATTTGCAACGCTTCTTCAAAATTTACCATGATACATCCATGTGTTACTATTTGCGTGTATGTTTTATGTTTTTACACTTTGGTTTGACAGGTCAAGCCCTGTCATTACGCAATTTCCTGATTTAATATGTTTTAGTCAAAGGATATCACCTCATAATGGTGCTCAAGTGTATCGAGCACCAGCAGTTTGTTTTTCAGCACCCCCTGTTTGCCCAGCAGCACCTTGATGGTTTCGGCAAGCTGCAGTGATGCAGCCAGTGCCGGTGTGAAGGCCGGATTGCCCAGGTGGGTTTCGGCACCTTTGTTAATGCCTTCAGGATAAATCTTTTCCAGCAGATCATCACCAGGCATGATGGTGCCAACCTGTGCATACCAGCCAGCTATGGCAGCAAAAACCATTGGGATGTTCAGCATGCTCGCAGCTTTTGCAACAATTTTGCGCGTTGTTACATTATCCAGCGCATCGCATACGATATCGTGCCCGTGCAGCAAAGCTCCGGCATTGGACTCGTCGAGCATCTGCGCCACAGGCACAACTTGTACATCAGGGTTTACAAGGGCAATGCGCTTCTGAGCCTCCCCGGCCTTTGACATTCCAAGGTTAGATGGCAGAGACAGCAGCTGGCGGTTCAGGTTATGCGGCTCGAACACATCCCCGTCAATGGCGGTGATGTGCCCAATGCCCATCCGCGCAAGCATCTCAATGATATGCCCGCCGAGGCCGCCACAACCAACAACAGCAACCCTAAAACTGCGCAAACGGAGGTTTTCCTCATGGCTAAGCATCTGTTCGTTGCGAATATACCGGTCTGCAATGTCCATTATCTCAAATAATTAATCGCCCTGAAGCAGGCAGTTTCATGGTAACAAAGTTACAAAAAAGGAATGATGCAGGATGCCGATTAACAATTTGCGATTATCAACATCTCTTCATTCCGGGTTGGATGCCCAAGGAAATACGGCACCTCCCATGCGATGATTCAAATTATATCTTAAAAAGCTTTTGTGCATTGGCGGTGGTCCTGGCGGCAACCTCTTCCACTCCAACACCGGTTAGTTCAGCAATTTTTTGAACCATATGGGTAAGAAAGGCGCTTTCGTTGCGTTTGCCCCGATGTGGCACGGGCGCCAAGTAGGGGGCGTCAGTTTCCAGGATGACGTTATCGGGGCCGGCAAACTTTACGACTTCAGGCATAAGGCTTTTTTTATAAGTGACCACCCCGCCAATACCCAGCACAAAGCCCAGATCAAGTGCCTTTGCTGCCTGCCGTGCATCTCCCGGAAAACAATGAAACACCCCTGTGAAAGACAAATGACGGTGAGCCGTAAGCACATCAAATATTTCGTCAAGTGAATTGCGGGCATGCAGCACCAGGGGTAAACCATATTGCACGGCCCAGTTCACGTGCCTGGCCAATGAATCTTTTTGCTGTTCGATGAACGTAATATCCCAGTAAAGGTCCATGCCTGTTTCACCAATGGCGACAAAGCACTTTTTCTCCAGCCAGTCACCAATATCATCCAACTCCTCCTGGTAATTCTCCTTTACGGATGTAGGATGCAACCCCATCATCGGGATGCATGCATCAGGAAAATCTTCAGCAACAGCCAGCATTGGAGCTACTGAACGACTGTCAATATTGGGCATCAGCATATGACTGACCCCGGCCTGCAGCGCACGCTCAATGGCTGCCGGCCGGTCTTTGTCAAACTGCTCAAGGTAGATATGGGTGTGGGTGTCAATTAGTTTCAAAACAAAAAGGAATTAATCTACAACTCGACATAAACCACAAAAATACACTAAATAAAGATACTTGAGCAAGCCGTGATTCAACCCTGCACCAATAACCAGCAGCCATAAACCGGTAACCAGAAACTATAAACAGTAAAGAAACCTTATTATCTTTGCAACCTGGCGTTATTGTCAGGCAAATCTTTTTATACACAATTCTAACTCCTATGAAAATTTCCATTCCCGTTATTCTTATTGTAAGCATTTTTTTGTTCTCAGGATGTTCGATCATCAGGCCAGCCACAAAAAAAAATGAAACCCCTGCGGAAGCAAAATCGCGTCAATCGGACTACGACAAACTTATTTCTGATGCTGATTTCTCTGAAGAAGGTTTGTTCAATGTTTTTCTTAATGGCGAGAAGCTCTATTTCGAAATACCTCTGACCGAGCTTGACCGCGACATGCTGCTGGTGAGTCGTGCCGCCTCCACCCAGGTCGGCACAGGCTATGGCGGGCAGCGGATCAACAACCAGGTGGTACGCTGGGAAAAGGTGCGCGACCGCATACTCTTCCGCTCTGTGATGCACGACATCACCGCTGACTCCACCAGCAATATTTTCCGTGGTGTCCAGACCTCTTCATTTGCACCCATCATAGGTTCATACAAAATAGAGATGTACAATGCCGACTCCACCGCTGTCGTCATTGATGTCACGCAGCTTTACTCATCTGATGTGCCTGAGATGCATCCTGGCCGGCGTTACCAGGTTCGCCGCCTCCACAATGACCGCAGTTTCATTGAACGTGCACGCGCATTTCCTGAAAACATTGAGGTACAAAGCATCCTGACGTTTCATGCCGACCGCGTGCCAGCCAGGGGTAACCTCAACACTATTTCGGTAAAAATGAACCACAGCATGCTGCGCCTGCCGGAAGAGCCGATGATGGCCAGGCTTTACGACCACAGGGTGGGCTTTTTCTCGGTGAGCACCACCGACTTCAGCAGCGAGGCCCATTATGCCGAGCAAAAACGGATGATCACACGCTGGCGCCTCGAGAAAGAAGACCCCGACGCCGATATCTCTGATCCTGTAAAACCCATCACCTACTACGTTGACTATGCAACCCCTGAGTTTCTGATTCCATACGTAAAACAGGGCATCGAAGACTGGCAGCCAGCTTTTGAACAAGCCGGTTTTTCCAACGCCATTATCGCCAAAGTAGCCCCGACACCCGAGGAAGACCCCGACTGGAGTGCGCTCGACATCCGCTTTCCAACTGTACGTTGGTATCCATCACGCACGATGAACGCCTATGGCCCTCACGTGCACGATCCGCGCAGCGGAGAGATCATCACTTCCTCCATCGGCATGTTTCACAATGTGCAGAACCTGCTGCGCAACTGGTACTTCGTGCAGTGCGCCGCCGCCGATGAACGCGCACAAAGCCTGCCACTGCCCAACGACCTGATGGGCGAGCTGGTGCGATATGTCGTAGCCCATGAGGTAGGCCACGCACTCGGACTACCACATAACATGAAAGCCAGCGGCACCGTGCCCACTGACAGCCTCCGCAGCCGTACCTTCACGGAGAAATATGGCACTACGCCATCCATCATGGATTACGCGCGCATGAACTATGTTGCACAGCCCGGCGATGACGCCTACATGTTACCCATCGTTTCCATATATGACTATTTCTCCATAGAATGGGGTTACAAACCCTTTCCGGAAGCAAGCACACCCAAAGAGGAACGACCCTTCCTTAATGAGATCGCCGCAAGGCAAATTGATGAACCGATGCTGCGATTTGGCGACTTGTCAACCATTGATCCTACACAACAGCGCGAAGCCCTTGGCGACAACCACGTCAAAAGCAGCACTTACGGTATAGCCAATCTTGAACGCATCATGGATTTCATCATCGATGCCACTGGACAGGATGGCGAGGACTACAGCACCCTGAACGAGATGTATGGCAATGTGGTTCAGCAATACAACCGCTACCTCGGACATGTAGTTACCTGGGTGGGCGGTGTAATCAGTCACAGGAAGGTGCACGGACAGGATGGCATCGTGCATACACCGGTTGAACTTCAGCGGCAGGAAGAGGCGGTGCAGTTCCTGGTTGAATACGGCTTCACAACACCCCGCTTCTTGTTGCGGCCAGATGTATTGCGCCTGCTTGAACCCGCCGGCGCATCCGACCGCATCATGACCGGTCAGCGGATGATGCTGTTTCAGCTGCTCAGTGATGCACGCATCAAAAGAATGGCTGAAATAGAGATCACCCACGGCGATGAAATGGATGTATATCCTGTTAACCAAATGCTGCGTGATGTTCGCCAGGGAGTCTGGAGTGAGTTGAACAGTGTTCGTCCCGACATTGACCTTTACCGCCGGAACCTTCAGCGCAGCTGGGTGCAGGTGATTGAAAGCCGTTTAAACAGCAACAACCTGTCAGGCGAAACACGTGCTCAGCTGAGGGGTAACTTGCGTGAAGTAAAGACACAGATAGAACGCCGCGTGAATAATGCAGCAAACACCCCGACGCGGATGCACCTGGAAGATATGCTCGACGAGATCAATGATCTTCTGGCGGTAGGTGTATAGCTTGGGATTGTACTATTTTGAAAAACCTTTTCTGGAAAATAATCAGAACCAAAACACCAATGGTTATTGATGAATCGGCCAGGTTGAAGACGGGTCTGAAAAAGACAAAATGCTGACCGCCTATCCAGGGTATCCATTCAGGGAAAAAACCTTGGATTACAGGGAAATATAGCATATCCACTACCTTGCCATGCAAAAAGCTTCCATAGCCGCCACCTTCAGGCATAAAAACTGCGGCCTTGTTAAAGTAGCTTTCGCTGAAAATCAAACCATAAAAGCTGCTGTCAATGATGTTCCCGAGCGCTCCTGCCATAATCAGTGACACGCACGTGATGAGGCCGGCATGGGCATTTTGTTTAATTAACCGTGCAATATACCATCCGATGAAAATTACTGCTACGATTCGAAAGAGGCTTAGGATCAACTTACCATATTCTCCGGAAAACTCGAGGCCAAAAGCCATCCCGTAGTTTTCAGTAAAATGCAGGATAAACCAATCGCCGAACACAGGAATGCTTTGACCAAGGGTCATAGTGGTCTTGACAATGACCTTGCTGACCTGGTCTAACAAGAGAACAGCAGGAATGATCATCCAGGGGATGTGATGTTTTTTCAAAACAGCCACGGTATGGGTTTCAATAACTTGGATTCGTGCCGAAACGAAGTGTTAGAGAATTCTCCTCTATACTTCATTGGGCTTTCTGTTCATCTTGGCCTCGATGCTAAGCGTTGCATGGGGCACACTTCTCAACCGTTCCTTGGAAATAAGCTTTCCGGTAACCCTGCATATGCCATAGGACTTGTTTTCGATTCTGATAATGGCATTCTCGAGGTCGCGGATAAACTTTTGCTGTCGTGCTGCCAGCTGGCTGTTTTCTTCTTTCGAAAGCACCTGTGAGCCTTCTTCCAGTATTTTGAATGAGGGAGAAGTGTCATTGGTGTCGTTGGCGTTTTGTGTGGTATATGCCTCGGTAAGCAGCTTGAGTCCCTCACGAGCCTCGGCTAACTTTTTTTCGATGATTTCCCTGAATTCTTTCAGCTCTTCATCCGAGTACCTGGTTTTTTCACGTTTCGGTTCCATCTCATTAGGGGTTTTATGGATTATTGATTGTTTTTTCTTATGGATAAAAAGGTTTGCAGGTCCTCGCCAAGCTCAACGGCTTGTCTCTGATCGTCGTCAATTGATTCTACATAACAAAGCTGTACGGCCAATGTTTCCGAACAAATATAGTCATTATTGTTTAAAATGGCTTCATTAATTTCATTGCGTTTTTCAATCTGGAGCACAATTTGATCGGTTACCTCCAAACCTCTTTCCTTTCTCATATTCTGGATGCGGTTGATCAGTTCCCTGGCAATGCCTTCATTGCGCAGCTCATCCGTAATGGTAACGTCAAGGGCTACCGTTATCTTGCCTTCATTGGCCACAAGCCAGCCGGGAATGTCTTCCGATATGATCTCCACATCACCAGATGTAACGTGGACCTCTTGTCCGTCAATCTCAAACCTTGCTTCACCTGTATTTTCAAGTTCCTGGATGTCTTCCTGGGTAAATGCTGTAATGGCGGCAGCGATCTGTTTCATCATCTTGCCATAGCGTGGTCCTAAGGACTTGAAGTTGGGTTTGATCTTTTTCACAAGGATCCCGGCAGTGTCATCAAGATACTCCATTTCCTTTACGTTCACTTCTGTGAGAATAAGCTGTTCTACATCAAGCAACTGCTTTCGGAATGTTTCATCCAGGATGGGTACCATCAACTTTTTCAGGGGCTGTCTCACGCGAATGTTCACCTTTTTGCGCAAGGCCAGCACCATCGAAGAGATTTTTTGTGCCAGTTGCATCCTTTCCTCCAGGGCGGAATCCATCATAGCCTCATCGGCTGGAGGAAAGTCAGTTAAATGCACAGATGTTACGTTTTGTTTTCTTGTCACCGTGTTAAGGTCAAGAAACAGCCTTTCACTGAAGAAGGGTGCCACGGGAGCTGACAGCATGGCCAGGGCTTCGAGGCAGCGGTAAAGGGTCTGATATGCTGATATTTTATCTGTACTGTAATCCCCTTTCCAGAAACGGCGGCGGCTCAAACGCACATACCAGTTGCTCAGGTGATCATCGACAAACTCCTGTATGAGGCGGCAGGCACGCGTCGGCTCAAAGTCTGCATAGCATTCGTCAGTCTTTTTGATCAGCGTGTTTAGTTCTGACAGGATCCACCTGTCCAGTTCAGGCCGTTTGTCATATGGGATTTCCTCCTCCCTGTATTTAAAACCATCAATGTTGGCATAAAGCGCAAAGAAAGCATAGGTGTTGTATAGTGTGCCGAAGAATTTTCGTTTTACCTCAGCCACACCCTCGACATCAAATTTCAGGTTGTCCCAGGGCTGGGCATTCGAAATCATATACCACCGGGTGGCATCCGGGCCATATTCTTTGATGGTCTTAAACGGATCGACTGCATTGCCAAGGCGCTTTGACATCTTGTTGCCAGCCTTATCAAGCACCAGTCCATTTGAAACTACTGTTTTATAAGCCACAGAGTCAGAGATCATGGCTGCGATGGCATGCAGCGTAAAGAACCATCCGCGGGTCTGATCAACGCCTTCAGCAATGAAGTCAGCCGGAAAGTTTGCCTCAAACTTCTCTTTGTTTTCAAAAGGATAATGAAACTGCGCATAAGGCATCGCACCACTGTCAAACCACACGTCAATCAGGTCGGTCTCACGGTACATTTTTTTACCGGTAGGCGACACCAGCACCACTTCGTCAACGAAGGGACGGTGCAGGTCAACAAGCTCGTAGTTGGCCGCTGACATATCTTCGGGGTTAAATGCACTGATGGGGTTTTCTGTCATGAAGCCAGCCTCAACCGACTTGTCGATAGCGGCTTTAAGCTCTGCGGCAGAACCGATGCAAAGCTGTTCTGTGCGGTCTTCAGTAAACCATATGGGTAGCGGCACACCCCAGTAACGCGAACGGCTGAGGTTCCAGTCCTGCAGGTTCTCCAGCCAGTTGCCAAAACGGCCTGTGCCGGTGCTGGCGGGCTTCCACTGAATGGTATTGTTGAGCTCTATCATCCTGTCCTTGATGGCGGTGGTACGTATAAACCAGCTATCAAGCGGGTAGTACAGTATGGGTTTATCTGTGCGCCAGCAGTGTGGATAGGAGTGTTCATACTTTTCTGCTTTGAAAGCGAGGTTCTCTGTTTTCAGCTTGATGATGATGTCCACGTCAACCGGTCTTTCTTCAGGCGGGTCATTCTCGCCGATGTATTCTGGCTTCACAAACCGGCCGGCAAACTCGCCCATCTCATCTACAAAGCATCCCTTCTTATCAACCATCGTCAGCGAGCCCAAATTGTGCTGCTGCCCCATCCTGAAGTCATCAGCACCAAAGCTTGGCGCAATGTGCACGATGCCGGTACCATCTTCGGTGGTTACAAAATCGCCGGCAATGACACGGAAGGGATCACCAGTTTCAGGAAGTGCATAAGGCAGCAACTGCTCATAGCGAATGTTTTCAAGGTCTGCTCCCCTGAATTCAGCGACCACCTTAAATGGAATTTTCTTATCCCCTTCTTTGTAATCTTCCAGGTTTAATTCATCATTCTTTTTCGGGAAAAAGTTTTCCAGGAGGTCTTTTGCAAGGATTACGCTTACAGGTTTGAATGTATAAGCATTGAAAGTATCCACCTGCACATAATCTACCTTCGGCCCTACAGCCAGCCCGGTGTTGCTGGGCAGTGTCCATGGAGTGGTGGTCCAGGCCAGCAAAAATAGCTCTTTGTCTGTGTTATTGTAAAGAAAATCAGACTGTTCGTTGCGCACCACCTTAAACTGCGCCGTGAGGGAGTTGTCTTTCACCATGCGATAGCAGCCCGGCTGGTTGAGCTCGTGGGTGCTGAGACCAGTACCTGCAGCAGGCGAGTAAGGCTGAATGCTATAACCTTTGTAAAGCAGTCCTTTCTCAAAAAGCTTGCTCAGCAAATGCCACACCGTTTCGATGTATTTGGTGTCAAAGGTTATGTATGGATCGCCAAGGTCAACCCAATACCCCATCTGGCGGGTAAGCTCATCCCAGGTGTCCTTATATTTCATCACATCCTTGCGACAGGCCTGGTTATATTCCTTGATGGAGATGCTCTTGCCAATGTCTTCCTTGGTGATGCCAAGGAGCTTTTCAACGCCAATCTCCACGGGCAACCCGTGGGTGTCCCATCCGGCTTTCCGCTCAACAAGATAACCCTTTTGCGTGCGATAGCGGCAAAAAATATCCTTGATGGCCCGTGCCATTACGTGATGGATTCCCGGCAGGCCGTTGGCTGATGGTGGACCCTCATAAAAGACCCAGGGAGTATGACCTTCACGTATTTCCAGACTCTTCTCAAAAGTGCCCTCCTCTTCCCAGAAAGCACGGATTTCTTCCCCGACACGGGGAAGATCAAGCATTTTGTATTCTTTGTATTGTGGCATTGATTTGTGATGATTATGCTGCACCAGCAGGTGCCGGTGTATATATTAGTAACTGTTTCTCAGGAATAAAGTTGGTTTTTTTAAGCCGCAAAATTATGAAATTATTATGAAATTACGCCGAATAAAACAACAGAGTTGTTAACATCATTGACCAATATGCTTCAATCACCGCACAGAGGTGTCTCAGAACTCCCGCCAATGGCGCTTCATCCAAACAACTTAATTAATAATGATAAAAGGTGATTTAATCCATACACCAATTTTCAACAATCATCGGTTTTAGTCTTAATTCATTCTATGAAGTGCATGCATCTTTATTTTTTGACATAATATAAATTACTTATGTCGCCATTTATAACCCCCTCAATTTTAGGCAAAAAGAAAAATTGATAAAATAAAAACGATTTAATTAATCATTTAGTGTTGTTTTTTTTATTTTTGAGCGCACTTTAATAAAACATTAAGTTGCATAGCCCTTAACTAAAACCATCATTGGGGAACAAAGTGTTTCTTGACGCTGATGGGGATGGTTATGCAAGCTCGAAGCTCGAAAGTTTCGCGGCAGAAACGGAACGTCCTGAGGGCAGCTTAATCACAACCATAAATAGCTAAACAACATATAGTTACGAAATTACAAACAAATGAAAATTTACCTTACCAATTCGTTATGTAAAAAATGTCCTTACTCCGCATTCAGACAATGTCAATATAAAAGGTCTTTCTTTAAAAAGGTTCCAAAAGCAAATAACAACTACAAGCTTGTGCATAAATGCAAGTATTACTGGAAGATCTTCAAAAAAGGACAGCTTGTGCTGGTTGACTTGCATCACCAGGTAAGGGGGAGGAAAAACAAATGGGAATATATTGAGGCACACGCAAACATTCCCGGCATTGTAAGAGGTACAAGGGGGAATAAATATGTCGTTGAATTATTTGAAGCTTTTCTGCTGCTTCGCAAAAAGCGAGGGAAGCCACAAACCAGCCAGGTACGGCTTTACCAGGAATGCACCAGGGCGGCAAAAGACATCAGGCCATTTATATTGAGCGAACAAACATTAAAAAACATGCAGCAGTATCATGGTGATATATCATTGCAGGATGTTCAATGCAACTAAACCAGGCTTACCGGCGATAAGCGCCCTGCTACTCTTTCACATTTGCATTTCAAAACACTTTGACGGGTATGGTAGCAACTATAAAAATAGCCTGAACAGCAAACCCTTTTTGTATAATTATTAAACATTATGTAAGTTTGCAGCCTGTTTTAAACAACTTCATAATGGAAAAACAAAAGATCAACATCCTTCTGGTGGATGACAACCCGCACATTTTGTCATCCCTGCCCCCGCTATTATCCGGCCACTTTGGCGAGGTCAGGGCACTTGACAACCCACACAAGCTTCTGCCGGCCCTGGTTCAAGCTAACTATGACCTTATTCTGCTGGACATGAATTTCACTGCCGGTGCAACTGATGGCCGGGAAGGTTTCGCATATCTGATGCAGATATTGAAGCACGACCCGAAAGCTTTCGTGGTTTTAATGACAGGGAGCGAAGGGGTGGAAATGGCCGTCAGGGGTGTTGCTGAAGGGGCTGCTGATTTTATTTTAAAGCCATGGAACACTCAAAAACTGCTTGCCAACCTGAAGCTTCTCATACGTTTACGCACACTTGAAGAGCAGCTTCAAAAACAAAACAAGCTGTTTGAGAAAAACAAAAAGAACGACTCCTTAAATCTTCAGCATGCTGAAAAGCGTTGCATTGAAACCGCAATCTATGCTTATAAAGGCAATATGTCGCATGCGGCAAAACAGCTTGGAATTACCCGGGCGACGCTATATGCGAAGATGAAAAAGTATGACATACACAGCTAATTTCTTTACCTGTTTTTTGTTTTGGAAATAATTTTTATACTTAGTGGTTCTGCCCGCGAAGAAAATGTAGGTGCAGCTGCCCGCGCCATGAAAACCATGGGCATGTCTGAGTTACGCCTTGTAAAACCTATATGCAACCATTTGGGTGAGAGGGCACGTGCGACGGCCCATGGCTCTTTCGAAATTCTGGAAGACGCCAAAGTATTTGACAGCATCACCAGTGCTGCTGCCGACCTGTCGCTGCTGATTGGCACTGCAGCTAAAAAACGAAACATCCGCGAGGATCGCCACCCTGTTGATGAACTTCCAGCAATCTTACGCGCTAAGGGCGACCTGGCCAGGCGGGTCGGCATTGCTTTTGGTGGCGAAGAATCAGGACTTTCGAATCGCGAACTCGACCAGTGTCACCTGCTTACCACCATTCCCATGGCTGCCAGGTACCCTTCACTCAACCTCGGGCAGGCCGTAATGGTCTATGCCTCCGTGCTTTCGAAATTAACAATAGCCCTTTCCCAAAAAAAACAAACAACCCCTACAAGGGATGAGCTTGCGATCGTGCGCGAAAAAGCACTGCAGGTATTATCCGATGTTGACATTCCGGAAGGGCACATCATCCACCGGCGCATCATGGAGCGCCTGATGCTTCTCAACCACGACGACATGCACCTTTTTCACTCTTTTTGCAAGTTCTATTTAAAAAAATATCACGGCAGGGTAAAATAGGCTGATATAATCTCTGCTTAGATTTTTTCATTCAGAACTGCGATTACCGCACCCATCCGCTTGCCAAAAACCAATGCCGAAACGATACACAAAAGTGAAAATGCAAACACTGTATAAGGAACACCAATGGATTCAGCCACTGTCCCAGCCAAAAGACTACCCAGCGGTGTGATGCCCATAAAAGTGAGGCTGTAGAGTGCTATTACACGTCCGCGCTTGTCTTCATCAGCAATGCTTTGTATCAAAGAGTTCGTGCTGTTGAAGTGGACAATCATCCCAAAGCCGGTAAGCACCAGGGCGAGAATTGAGAGTGCGGTAAATGAGGACAGGGCAAAGACTGCGAGTCCAATTGCAAACATCAAGGATGTAAGATAGGTGAGACGTGGAATGCTTTGCACATTTTTTCTCGAAGCCAGGAAAAATGCACCGGTGAGTGCACCAGCGCCCAAGGCGCCGGTTAACACACCCAACATCTGTGAATCACCCTGCAGTATTTCGGCAGCAAACAGCGGCATCAATGCCTGGAAAGGCAACCCAAAAAAGCTGCTCATCGCCACGAGTGTGATCAGGTAACGTATTGGCTTAAAGTTCCAGGCATAACGCACCCCCTCCCGCAA
>SKOK01000020.1 GCA_007120085.1 Bacteroidales bacterium
GGATTCGTTTTCCAGCCTGTTTGTTCGCAAGATTCTGGTAATCCTGCAGTTTGGCACATCGGTCTTTCTCATCACCACGGTGTTGCTGCTCAACCGCCAGGTGCATTACATGCAGCATAAAGACCTTGGCTTTGAGCGTGAGCATGTGATTTCGGTGAGGGGCCTTACCCAAGGCATCCGCAATGCCTATCCGGTGCTGCGGGAGGAGCTGATGCAGCACCCGGGCATTGTGCAGGTGAGTGCTTCCCAGGACGTGCCGGGTGAAAACATGAGCTTTCAAAACTGCCGCAGGTCGTCCGACCCGCCCGAGGCATCCATCATGATATACGAAAACCGCATACAGCATGGTTACCTGGAGACTTTCGGCATGCACATTGTGGAAGGCCGAGCCTTTGACCCGGAAATGCGAACCGATTCGGCCGCCTTCATTCTGAACGAAACAGCTGTAAGAAAGCTGGGACTTGAAAGCCCCATTGGTGAAGAGATCGTGATATGGCAGAATGTGGGAAGGGTGATTGGCGTGGTGGCCGATTTTAATTTTCAGTCGCTGCACAATGAGATCGACCCTTTCGCTTTCACGATGCACGACAGCTGGATCACCCGCATCAACATCCGTTTCCGGCCGCAGAACTTACAGGAAACGATGTCCTGGATAAAGGAACGTATGGAGCAGGCTGATCCAAATTACACCTTTGAATACTTTTTTGTGGATGAGCTTTTTGCCGGCATGTACCGGCATGAGGAGAACCTGAACCGGCTCACGCTGGCCGCGGCCATCATTGCCATCATCATTTCGTTTATGGGCCTTTATGCCTTGTCATCTTTCAGCATACAGAAAAGGGTGCGGGAGATTGGCATCCGCAGGACGCTGGGGGCTTCACTGCCCCAGGTCTTGGGCTTGCTGTTTCGCGAGATGTGGAAATGGATACTCGTTGGCTGCCTGCTTGCGTGGCCAGTGGCGGCTTTTGTGATGATGCGCTGGCAGCAGAACTTTGCTTTCCGGATCAACATATGGGACTACTGGTATTTGTTCGTTGCGGCGGGTTTGCTTGCGGCGGCAGTGGGCACGCTGGCGACTTTTTCGCAGGCGTGGGCGGCGTCGAGGATGAATCCGGCGGATAGTCTGCGGGCGGAGTGAGCTAACTGTCATAAAACCAGACACCAGGCTAGAGCCTCCATTCTAATATCCACACCCTTCAATTCAACCTTCCTGGCAAAATCCTGGTATTTATGCCGCTTTTTTCTTTGGAAATGAATTTTTTAATTCATTTTTGAGCATCAGAGCTGCTTGATTCATTTATTGCAACAAATCTATGAGCCTTATGTCTGATCCCGGGCTCGTTGTTGCACTAACATAAATTCCAATTATTAACCAACCAATTTCAAAATGAAAAGAAAAATGTTTATTATCCTGTCCCTTTGGGGGATGGGGATGTTTGTTTCGTGTGAGAAAGAAGGTGATGAAATTCACCTTGACACGGATAACATTGTCGCTCCGCAATTTATCAGCCCTGAAAATGGCAGTGTGTTTTTGCTTAACGAAGATCAGGAGCATGACACCCTCTTTGTTTTTGAGTGGTCTGCATCAGACTACAATCTTGATCAGCTTCCGGCTGTTTTTTATTTGCTTCAGGCCGACTTAACCGGCAATGAATGGGAAGATGAAGACAGCATCAGGGATCTTGTTGAGACGCGTAACACTGTCTATGAAATGACTGTTGGGGAAATGAATGAACTGTTAATTCGAATGGGGCTTTCGCCTGGTGAGGAAGATCATGTATCTTTTCGCCTGCTGTCTTTTGTAACCAAGGCTACCGATCACACATGGGTTTTCTCGGATCCTGTTGATCTTGCGATGACTCCTTTTGAAGCAACCCTTGAGGTTGACATATTGCATGTTCCGGGCAGCTACCAGGGTTGGGATCCTTCCAATGAACAAACCGTGGTTTATTCTGTGGGTCTGGATAACAAATATGAAGCGTACATTTTCTTTGCTGAAGAAGGCACCCAGTACAAGTTTACGGAGGGCCCCAACTGGGACAACAACTGGGGTGACAATGATGCAGACGGCACGCTCAATCCAAGTGGCAGCAACATTCTAGCCGGGGAGGCAGGAGTATATCGCATTAATGTTGACATGAATGAGCTTACCCATACCAACCTGCGAACGGAATGGGCGATGATTGGCACTGCGGTCAGTGACTGGGAGACTGATGTGCCGATGGAGCTTGATCTGGAATTCTTTGATGAGACCTGGAAAACTCGTTATACTGCAGATGTTACATTGGTTGAGGGAGCTTTTAAGTTCAGGGCCAACAGCGACTGGGACATCAACCTTGGCATGGAAGAAGAGGATGCCGAAGATGGGACCCTCAATTACGGCGCTTCAAACATCAACATTACGGAAGGTGGTGACTTTAGGATCATTCTTGACCTGAGCGGACCACTTTATACTGTTGAAATCATTGCGCGGTAGAAAGCGGCCGCGCCTGTTAAAAAAACGGCTCCCATAAACAGTGGAGTTTAAGTACAATATAAAACATTATACCAATGAAAAACATTATAAAAAAATTTCCATATTACCCTGGTATTCAAAAACTGCATGGCTTGCTCCTGGTTTGCATATTTGCATGTACCACTCTCTTATTCCCTTTGTCGTTGTTTGCACAGGATCAAGGCAGGCATACCGTTCAGGGAACTGTAACAGATGCAGGCACAGGTGAAACCATTCCCGGGGTAAACATTGTGGAAGAGGGCACATTTCGCGGAGTTACCACAAACATTAACGGTGAGTACACAATTACGGTTTCTGATCAAAACGCGGTACTTATTTTTTCCTTTGTCGGTTTCGGGGTTCAGCGCATTCAGTTAGATGGCCGTTCACTCATTGATGTTCAATTGCAAATGACTGCCGAGGCCCTCGACGAAGTGGTTGTGATCGGATACGGTGCGGTTGCACGTGAGGACATGACCGGGTCAGTAGTCACCGTTGGAGCTGAGTCATTCAATCGCGGCAACCTTGTTTCTCCACAGGAGCTTATTTCCGGACGCATTCCCGGGGTCCAGGTCACAAGTTCAGGAGGGGCGCCGGGTGCCGGGTCCACCATTCGCATCAGGGGAGGCTCTTCTTTGTCAGCGAGCAATGCACCACTTATCGTCGTGGATGGCGTGCCGTTCGACAACAAAGATGGCATCTCTGGGATGAGCAACCCTTTAAGCAGGATCAATCCCAACGACATTGAGAGTTTCACAGTGCTGAAGGATGCTTCTGCGACGGCTATCTATGGATCGAGAGCCTCAAACGGGGTCATCATCATTACCACCAAACAAGGCAGAAGAGATGCACCCACTTCTATTGAATACAATGGTCACACATCCATTGGTTTTAACACCGGGTCTATAGATGTGCTCACAGCCTCTGAGTTCAGGGAGCTTGTAGAAGAGCGATACGGACATAACCCCAACGCCATAAATATGCTTGGCGATGCTGATACTGACTGGCGGGGTGAGATTTTCAGCACGGCAGTCAGCCACGACCACAATCTGAGCATCAGCGGCAGCGCCTATGATGTTCCATACCGCCTTTCCATAGGATATACTGACCAGGAAGGGATATTGCGTACATCAGCTTTTAACAGGGCCAGCGGTTCGGTCAGACTGTCACCATATTTTCTAAATGATGATTTAAAAGTAAGCATCAACTTGCGCGGGTCCATGTCTGAAAGCCGGTTTGCAAGCACCGGCGCCATCAATGCAGCCAATTTTTTTGATCCAACCCAGCCAGTTTACAGCGGCAACGAAGCGTATGGCGGCTTCACCACATACCTGCAGGAAGATGGTACTCCGATTACCATTGCACCGAGCAACCCCGTGGCCATGCTTGAAATGACCAACAATACTGCCGAAGTGCTCGCTGCAACTGCAAGCATGGAGATAGACTACACAATTCCGTTCCTGCGCGACCTGACTTTCAAGGCCAATATCGCCTATGATTACTCAGAAAGCGACGGCAGACATTTTGTTCCGGCTGAAGCACCAATGAACTTTGAACAACAAGGGCTTGACAACAATTATGGACAAGAAAAGAAAAACTCCCTTATTGACACCTACTTTAATTACAATACAAGCATTGATGCCATCAACAGCCGCTTGAATGTTACATTGGGTTACTCCTGGCAGCATTTTTGGCGCGAGAACTATCAGTTCTCATACAACGTACCCCAGACAGAGATATTCGTAGAAGAGAACTGGAGGCCTACAGAATACTACCTGGTTTCGTTCTTTGGTCGGGCAAACTATGCTTACGACAACAGGTACCTTCTTACTTTCACACTCCGCCAGGATGGTACGTCATTGTTTTCCAAAGACAACAGGTGGGGGCTTTTTCCCTCACTGGCCTTTGCCTGGAACATCTCCAACGAATCCTTTTTTGAAGGTGCTAACCTGTTCAACAGCCTGCGGTTGCGTGCTGGTTATGGTATTACCGGACAACAAAACATTACGGGAAATAATTATCCATACCTGCCGAACTACACATTCAGCTTCGACACTGCGCGCCAGCCTTTTGGGGACGACCTTGTAACAACACTCAGGCCTGAAGGATACAACGCAGACCTTAAGTGGGAAGAAACAACCACTTACAATATCGGTGTTGAATATGGCATCCTGAACGACAGGCTTACTGGTTCGTTTGAATACTACTACCGTGAAACAACCGACCTGATCAATGTGATCCCTGTTCCGGCAGGAACAAACTTCACAAACCAGATTCTCACCAACGTCGGCGACATGGTTAACGAAGGGGTAGAGCTTGCCCTCACAGGACGTCTAATCCAGCGCAGGGACCTTTTTTGGGAAGTATCTTTTAATGCCGCTTATAACCAAAATGAGATCAAACGTCTAACCACTGTCGATGACCCGAACTACCTGGGTGTTATGTTTGGAGGCATCTCCGGAAGTACAGCAGGCATTATTCAAATCCACAGTGTTGGCTTCCCATACCGCTCTTTCTTTGTGTATCAACAGATTTATACGGACGATGGCATTCCAATCCAGGGACTCTATGCCGACCAGACAGGTGATGGCAACATCGCCATCGGCGACAGGGTAAGATACAAAAGCCCCGCTCCCGACTGGACCATGGGCTTCGGTAGCAGACTGAACTACCGTAACTTTGACGTTGCCTTTGGAGGAAGAATTCACATAGGTAATTATGTGTACAACAATGTGAACTCCAACACGGCACACTTTGCTTATATCTACCATTCAGTAGGCTTTTTGAGAAACCTTTCGAGTAGCGTGTTTGACACAAATTTCACGCATCCGCAACACTTTTCCGACTATTATGTGGAAAACGGGTCTTTCATGAAAATTGACTACATCACCCTCGGATATAACTTTGACGGAATCTTTGACGGCAGATCAAACCTTCGGGTTTACAGCACCATCCAAAACCCAATCATCATAACAAATTATACCGGTTTGGATCCGGAAATTGAAAACGGCATTGACAACCGAACATATCCCAGGCCAGTCACATTTCAGCTGGGTGTTGGATTAAGCTTCTAATGGCATGACGCATCATATATATAAAAACAAAAAAACATATCCAATGAAAACGTTAAAAACAAAAATAATCAGCTTTCTTATTGCAGCACTGCTATTTCCGGCAGCCTCCTGCATTAAAGACCTGGACACTTTGCCAATTGATGACAACGTAGTAACCTCCGCAACGGTTTATAAAGATGCAGAGGCATATCGCCAGGTACTGGCAAAAATATATGCCGGCCTGGCAATCACTGGTCAGCGTGGACCTACGGGCATGCCCGATATCGCAGGCATTGATGAGGGTTTCTCATCCTATTTGCGGATGCTTTGGTCAATTAATGTGTTGTCTTCTGACGAGGCAGTTATCGCATTCAGCAGCGGCGACATTGCACAGCTCCACGAGCAGACATGGACTGCCTCTCATCCGTTTATGACTGCAATGTATTACCGCATCTTTTACCAGATAACCCTGGTAGGCGAATACCTTCGAGAATCAACGGAAGAAAAACTTGACGAGCGCGGCATTCACGGTGAAGACAGGGACAGGGTGAGGGAATATCGCGCTGAAGCACGCTTCCTGAGGGCGTTAAGCTATTATCACGCCATCGACATGTATGGCAATGTTCCTTTCATCACGGAAGATCACAACATCGGTGCCTTTTTGCCAGAACAGATCATGCGACCAGAGCTGTTTAGTTACATTGAATCAGAACTCCTTGACATTGAGGACAAGATCATCGGTGCCCATCAGAACGAGTACGCCCGGGCAGATGTAACAGCCGTCTGGATGCTGCTGGCTAAGTTATATCTCAATGCTGAAGTATATACCGGCCAAGCCCGTTACACAGAAAGCATTACCTACCTGAACAAACTCTTTAACGAGGCTTCCTACTCGTTGGAACCCGACTACCGACATCTTTTCAGAACTGATAATAACCTCTCCGATGAGATCATTTTTCGCATTGCCTTTGCCGGAGAAGCTACCCAGAGCTGGGGTGGCATGACCATGATCATCCATGCAGCAATTGGCGGGAACATGAACCCTGCAGACTTTGGTGTGGCCGGCGGATGGGGCGGCACAAGGGTAACACCTGAATTCCTGGAAGAGAATTTTGATGACATCACCGGTGAAACCGACAAAAGGGCTCTCTTCCACCTGGACGGGCAAAGTCTCGATATCGAAGATGTCACGGAATTCACCAATGGCATTGCCGTTCGCAAGTTCAAGAATGTTTCCTCCGACGGTACGCCCGGGTCGCACAACACATTCCCGGACACCGACTTTCCAATGTTCAGGCTGGCTGACGCCCACCTGATGTATGCCGAGGCTGTCCTTCGGGGTGGCTCTGGTGGCGACATGGCTACGGCACTAAGTTATGTGAACGCCATCAGGGAGCGAGCCTACGGTGATAACTCGGCCAATATTACGACTGAAGAACTTGACCTCAATTTTATCTTACAAGAAAGAGGCCGGGAACTCTACTGGGAAACCCACAGGCGCTCCGACCTGATCCGCTTCGGAAAGTTCAGTGACGGCAATTATGTCTGGGCATGGAAAGGCGCAACACAAAACGGAGCACCGGTTGACAGCAAGTATGACCTATGCCCCATCCCCGACTCTGACATCGGCGCAAACCCAAATCTGATTCAGAATCCGGGATTCTGACTTATGTTTAAATGGCATTAAAGAAGGGCAGTGCCAGCAGGCATTGCCCTTCTTTAATTACCTAAATTCAATTCATTTGGCATTTAGCTGAAATGGATGCCCGTTTGCTGGCCCACCTCACCATTCCCGGTAAACTCACGCTGGCAACACCAAAGCTACGATTCGCCCCCCCTGTCACTTAGGACCAAGCCACTGTTAATGGCATCCTTCATCAGGCCCACAATGGTTTTGATTTCTGTTTTGAAGAAAATGTTGTGGCGGTGTGCTTCAACCGTACGCTGCCTGATAAAAAGTTTGTTGGCGATTTCTTCGTTGTTGTATTCACGGGCAATCAGGTTAAGTGCCCGGATCAATGTTAAGGGTATTTGGCAAATCCAAAGGGACAATCCACCGGGCGGGATCGAGCGCGACAAAC
>SKOK01000092.1 GCA_007120085.1 Bacteroidales bacterium
GAAGTTAGAAGTTAGAAGTTGGAGGTTAGAGGTTGGAAAAAGAAAATCTAACATCTAACTTCTAATCTCTAACATCCAATCGCCATCTTGGGAGCAAATACAAGCGGCAGACATACAATCACTTATGAAAAAATAAATACATAAAATTTGACCTAACATAAAAACAAAAAGATGAACCAGAAAAAACTAAAAGGAACGATAGCAATTTTAACAGGCGGTGGTGATGTGCCCGGTCTGAACCCAGCCATCAGGGCAATTACAATAAGAGCCATACGTGAAAACTACCGAGTAATTGGCATACGCAGGGGCTGGGCAGGCCTGATGGAGCTGGTCCGCGATAAGAAAGCTGACAACAGCTTGTGCTATATGGAGTTATCAGAAGATATTGTGAACAGGGCTGGTCGTACTGGTGGCACCTTTCTGCATACTTCCCGTACGCGCCCCAGTCACGTGCCTGCCAAGCATGTGCCTAACCACTTAAAGGAAAAGTATAATGCTGAAGTCAATGACCTTACCCCTGAAGTACTTAAAAACATAGACTTTCTTGGCATTGACCATTTGATCCCCATAGGCGGTGATGACACACTGAGTTATGCCGTGAGGATGTACCAGGAAGGGATGAAAGTAGTCGCTATTCCTAAAACGATGGACAACGATGTGCCAGGCACCGATTATTGCATTGGGTTCAGCACATGTGTAACACGTACTATACATATGGCCAACCTGTTGCGTACGTCTGCCGGGTCACACGAACGCATTCTTGTTATGGAGGTGTTTGGCCGCTATGCCGGTTTTACCGCCTTGTTGCCTACCATGGCTGGGGCCGCCAATCGCTGCGTCATACCTGAGTACAAGTTCAATGTTGAGCACTTGACAGAATTGCTGGTAGCCGACAGAAAGAAAAACCCCAGCAATTACTCCGTGGTCCTGGTATCAGAAGGGGCTGCTTTCGATGGCGTTGACATGATGTTCCAGAGCACGGAAAAGGACATGTATGGCCATGCCAAGCTTGGAGGAATTGGTGATGCAGTATCCGCAAAGATCAAAGAACTTAGTCCAAAGTTCAATAATGGCCAGCGGGTCGAAACCATTAACCAGTACCTTGGTTACCTGGTGCGGTCAGGCGACCCTGATGCCATCGACAGCATTGCGCCAATGGCATATGGCAACCTTGCACTCGACCTCGTGCTTAAGGGGATACACGGACGCCTTGTTATTCTTAAGAATGGCCGCTATGATAATATTCCGGTTGACATTGTGACCAGTACCAATAAACTGATTGATGTGGACAAGCATTACAATACGGATCGCCTGCGTCCTGTTTACGAATCCTTTATCGACAAACCCTTGTTTCTGGTTTCATAGATGCAAAAAAAAGGGCTGCCCTCAAGGCAGCCCTTTTTGTGATCGTTGAAAGCAAAAATACCTACTCCATTAACTGCTGTATTCGCTGCTGCAGTTCAGGATTTTGCTGATATTCCGTGATGATTGCTTCATATTTTTCAATGCTGAGGCCTTCTTCCTCTATCGTGCTGATCAATACGCCTTCCAGATCAACCTGGATCTTGTCAATTTCTTCTGATACCGCTTCAAAGGATTCCTTCTCTTCCGGTGATGAAAACTCAATTTCTTCAAGGGGCATTTCCATTGACTGCATGTAAATCTCATTAAACCGCTGAACGGTCAAGTCATGCTCTTCAATCTGTTCAATCATTTGCATCTGGCCTTGCTGCTGAATCGACATCACCTGTACGAATGCATTTGCAAAACCTTTTAATTCGTCGTCACTGAACCCACCTGGATTTGCCTTCAGGGGTGCAGAAAACAAAACAAAAAGTGCGATCATTAATGTTGTAAAATAATTCTTTTTGAAAAAATACATAATGGGATATTTGGTTTATAATAAATGTAAGAAATTAATTTTTAACTGATTAAACGGCAAAGGTAACAAAGTGCCTGGGGCAGGCCAAATGGTTATCTGTATTTAACATAGATTAAGAGTAATTTTATGGCTGTAAAAGAAATTATCTGATTTCCCGGCTAATTTCGTATTTTTGCTTTGCGCAATAAAAAAACGACTGTGGCAAAATCAGCAACCAAATCCGTAGAAACCCCATTGATGAAACAATACTATGGGATCAAGGCAAAGCATCCTGATGCCTTGTTGTTGTTTCGTGTTGGTGACTTTTATGAAACATTTGGAGAGGATGCCATCAAAACGGCTGAGATTCTCGGTATCGTGCTTACGCGGCGTGCCAATGGCGCCGCATCTTATGTGGAGTTGGCGGGATTTCCGCACCATGCACTCGACACCTATCTTCCAAAGCTTGTGCGTGCGGGGCAGCGGGTTGCCATTTGCGAGCAGCTCGAGGATCCGAAGCAGACAAAAAAGATTGTCAAGCGTGGCGTTACGGAGCTGGTAACACCTGGTATCTCATTCAGCGACAAAGTACTTGACCATAAGGAGAATAATTTTTTGGGTGCCGTGCATTTTTCTGCAAATATAACGGGTCTCGCGCTTTTGGACGTATCAACCGGCGAATTTTTGTGCGATCAGGGCAACAGGGAATACATCGACAAGCTGCTGCAAAGCTTTCGACCCAGCGAAGTGGTGGTGCAAAAGAAACATCTTAAACTGATGCGGGAAACATTTCCCGGGAAATACCACATCAGCACCCTCGACGACTGGGTGTTTACCCGCGACTTTGCCGATGACCTGCTGCTTAAACAATTTCAGACAATCTCGTACAAGGGATTTGGCATCGACGAATTGAACGAAGGCATCATTGCTGCAGGTGCCGTGATGCAGTATTTGCAGGAAACACGCCACGATCAGCTTTCTCACATAAACCGCATTTCGCGTATTGATGAGAGCCAGTTTGTCTGGCTTGACAAATTTACGATCCGCAACCTTGAGATCCTTGATTCTTCCAATGAAGATGCAACCACGCTAAAGGATGTACTGGATCACACCATCTCCCCGATGGGCAGCAGGCTGTTGAAAAGGTGGATCATATTGCCTCTCAGGGATAAAGCCCTGATAACGGAACGACACGACGTAGTTGAGTACTTTCTGGACAATACAGATACTGCGGAGGCCATATCCGGCTATTTGCGGCAGGTCGGTGACCTTGAACGGCTGATCTCCAAGGTGGCTGTCGGCAAGGTAAATCCGCGTGAACTCGTGCAAATTCAAAGAGCATTGGCAGCTTTAGTTCCGCTCAGGGAATTGTGTCTTGAGAGTGGGTCGGTGTCGTTGAAAAAAGCTGCCGACCAGATGAACCCCTGCACATACATCCGTGATCGCATTGCCCGGGAGATCAAAGAAGAGCCGTCAGCGCTCATAACTAAAGGAAACGTGATAGCTGAAGGTGTCTCGGAAGAGCTGGATGAATTGCGTAACATCGCCTTTTCAGGGAAAGACTACCTTGCCCTGCTCCGGCAGAGAGAGATTGAAAGAACCGGCATCCCTTCCATAAAAATATCATACAACCAGGTATTTGGATATTACCTGGAAGTTACCAACACCCACAAGGACAAGGTACCTGAAGACTGGCAGCGAAAACAAACGCTGACCAATGCAGAGCGTTACATTACACCGGAATTGAAGGAATATGAGGAGAAGATACTAAGTGCCGAAGAGAAAATTCTTCACCACGAAGATCGCTTATTTCGCGAGCTGGTATTGGCTGTCGCAGAGTATGTAGAGCCCATCCAGGTCAATGCCAATGTTTTGGGCCGCATCGACTGCCTCTTGTGTTTTGCTGTCATCGCGCGCCAGTATCGTTATGTGCGCCCTGAAATCAATGATTCTTTCGTGCTGGATATCAAGGGGGGCAGGCATCCCGTAATTGAACAACAACTGCCACCCGGGGAGGAATATGTCTCCAATGATGTATGGCTGGATAAT
Source organism: Bacteroidales bacterium (assembly GCA_007120085.1). Taxonomy (GTDB): domain Bacteria; phylum Bacteroidota; class Bacteroidia; order Bacteroidales; family UBA7960; genus PUPG01. The sequence goes on from SKOK01000092.1 coordinate 3,911, forward strand.
GAAAACCAGCAAATCATCATCATAACCGGTCCGAACATGTCGGGTAAGTCGGCTTTGCTCAGGCAGTGTGGCCTCATCGTCCTTCTTGCACAGATGGGATGCTTCGTGCCTGCCGATAGTGCTTCCATTGGTGTGGTTGACAAGATCTTCACGCGCGTCGGAGCATCTGATAACATCTCTTCAGGGGAATCCACCTTTATGGTTGAGATGAATGAAACTGCCAGCATTTTGAATAACATCTCCGACCGCAGCCTGATATTGCTTGATGAGATAGGACGTGGTACCAGTACCTACGATGGCATCAGCATCGCCTGGGCCATTGCCGAGTTTTTGCACGAGCACCCCATGTTCAGGGCCAAAACCCTTTTTGCCACTCACTACCACGAGCTGAACGAGATGGCAGAATCTTTTAACAGGATCAAAAACTATAATGTGTCGGTGAAGGAGATTCGTAACAATGTCATTTTTCTTCGCAAGCTGGTACCTGGTGGCAGCGAGCACTCTTTTGGAATACACGTAGCCAGGATGGCTGGTATGCCTGCATCAGTCATTGAGCGTGCCAAGAGTTTACTGTTACATCTTGAGAAAACACACAGCCACGACGAGCTGGTTGGTAAGGGCAAGAAAGCATCTGGCAAGAAAAAGCAAGATGATTTCCAACTGAGTTTCTTTCAGCTTGATGATCCGTTGTTAGAACAGATCAAAGAAGATATATTAAATACGGACATCGACACACTAACTCCCGTCGAAGCCCTTATGAAGCTTAATGAAATAAAAAGGTTGCTTGGCAAATAGACTTAATTTCTGTAGCCCAGTCGCTGCAGCACGTCGTCGCTAAGGTCGTAGCGTACGTCAGTAAAGATCATTGCCGTGCCGCCAGCCTTATCAAAGATGACCGCATAGTTGCCGCGGCTGGCAATTTGTTCTACGGCTTCAAAGACCCTGTCCTGGATGGGTTGGAGGAGTTCCTGTCGTTTTGCAAAAAGTTCACCTTCACGGCCAAATCGGCGCATTTGCAGCTCCTTGGCTTCCCTTTCCTTACGGATGATCTCATCTTCGCGCTGCCGCTTCATCTCTTCAGGCAGGAGGGGTGCCTCAGCCTGGTATTGCCTGTAGAGATTGTCAATTTCAGCAAAATTATTTTCTATCTCAGTTTGCCACTCAATGGATAACTGTTCAATCTCCCTTTCCGCTGCCTGGTATTCAGGGATGTTTTCCAGGATGTATTCAGTATCGACGTAGGCAAACCTCTGGCCATAAGCAGTAAAAGATAGTGCTGTTGCCAATAAAACCAATGCAAATTGTTTTTTCATATGAATGTGTTTTGTAAACGCTGATAATTGTTTCAAAATTCATGCCAAACGCGATGATAATGATTGTCTGTGCGTTTTCCTAATCAATGGTTTGTCCGATGGAGAAGTGGAACTGACCTCCGCCTGAACCCGGTCTGCCTGGGATGTCGTCGAAGCCGTAACCGTAATCGATGCCCATCAGGCCAAACATTGGCAAAAATATCCTGACACCAACTCCGGCTGAACGTTTAAAGTCAAAAGGGTTAAATGACCTCAGGTCGCTCCATGCATTACCCCCTTCAACAAAAGCCAGGGCATAAATGGTTGCCATCGGGTTCAGTGACACCGGATAGCGGAGCTCCATCGTGTATTTGTTGTAAGAGTTTGCACCTATGAATTCACCGCGTGCATCAGTGGGGGTAAGGGAGTAGTTTGCATAGCCGCGCAAAGCGATGATCTCACGGCCGTCAATTTCCCAGCCTGAAAGACCGTCACCGCCAAGGTAGAACCTTTCAAAGGGAGGGTATCCAATTTCTGAGTTATAAAACCCAAGGAAACCAAACCGGATCCTTGCTGTGATGATCAGGTCGCCGACGATAGGTGCGTACCAGTTACCCCTGAATTTCCATTTGTGATATTCAAGCCACCTGTATTTGTCCTGCGGGGCAGCATCTGCAAAGCTCTCACCGGTAATAAGCGAGTAGGGGGGGGTGAGTTGCAGTGAAGCAGATACCTCAGAACCGGTTCGCGGGAAGAGCGTTGCATCTATGGAGCTTCTTCCCAGTACAATGTTATAGCTTAAGTTGTTTGATCGTCCGTTGTCAAAGATGAAACGAATGGGGCTTTTAAAAATGTCGTAATGCTGATAGTTGATAAATTGTTGTAAAAAGAAATAGTCATCGGGCCATGTAAGTCTCTTGGCCAGTCCAACAGATGAGCCGATAATTGAGTAATAGCCATAGTCACCTTCGGCATCACGGATATTTGATCTGTGCCGGGTTTGGTAAAACGACACACTTAGTGAATTGGGTTTTCTCCCTCCGAGCCAGGGCTCAACAAACGAGGCACTGTAAGACATGTAGCCGACGCCATAGGTTTGGGCTCGCAATGAAAGTCTTTGGCCATCGCCGGTAGGCAAGGGCCTCCATGCTTCCCTGTTAAAGATGTTTCGTGTTGAGAAATTATTGAAGGAGATACCGACGGTGCCGATGATTCGGTTGGCACCCCAGCCGCCTGACAGCTCGATCTGGTCAGAGGATGTTTCTTCCACGATGTATTCAAGGTCAACAGTGTTGTCGGCCGGGTTGGGCATAGGATTTACATTAATTTTTTCCTGGTCAAAGAATCCCAGCTGTATGATCTCACGCTGGCTTCGGATGATGGCAGATCTGCTGAAAAGTTGTCCGGGCCTGGTGCGGATCTCGCGCATGATCACATGATCATTGGTGCGTGTATTGCCACTGATGGTCACCCTGTTGATTCGGGCCTGCTCCCCTTCATAAATTCTGATTTCCAAATCGATGGAGTCATTTACCACGGCAGTTTCAACCGGGTCGAGATTGAAAAACAAGTAGCCAATATCCATATAGAGGGAACTTACATCGCCCTCTTCCATATTCATGAAAAGGTTGGTTTCCAGTTTGTTGTGATTATAAACATCTCCGGGCCGGATGTCAAGCACCTCATTAAGTGTTTCTTCAGGATACACCGTGTTGCCCACCCAGTTTATGTTTCTGAAATAGTAGGTAGGTCCTTCATAAATATGTATATCGATCTCTATCCTGTCATCATCAACAAAATAAACAGAGTCTCTGAGGATGGTCGCATCCCTTTTTCCCAATTCGTTATAGCGGTCAAGCAGCATGATTTTATCTTCTTCAAAATCATCTTCAACGAGCCTTGAAGAAGAGAAAATGAATCGCAGGCTTCGCTCCCTGGTGTTTTTGAGGATTCTTTTGATTTGACGGTCTGAAAGTACCTCATTGCCATAGATGTTGACATTTCGTATTCGCGTTCTGTTGCCCCTGTCGATGTCAAATTCAAGAATCATGCTATTGACCCGGGTAGTGTCTTCCAATTGCCTGATTTCGACACGTGGTCTCAGGAAGCCTTTTTCAATGTAATAATCCTTGATGGCGCTTTCGGCCCTGAACAGCAGGCTTTCCGTAACCACGTCGCCTCTGGTCAGGTTGAGTTTTTCCTGCAGGTTGTCGGCATCGGAGCGCCTGGTGCCAATAAACTCATAACGAGTAAGCCTTGGCCTTTCCTTTAGTTCGATGTCAAGAAAAATGATGTTGTCCTGGATGGAGGTTACTCCTATGCTGACATCCCTGAAAAGGTCTTGTCTCCAGAGATTGCTAATGGCATTTGAGATATCATCGCCTGGAACGGTAATGGTTTGACC